>LJUQ01000001.1 GCA_001304505.1 Bacteroides sp. SM23_62_1 | reverse complement strand
AATCTCTTACCTCCTTGCTTTGGGGCATAAAACTTCTTGGCCAGGTAGGAGTATACTTCACAAAAGGTCTTGCAAAGGGTATTTTCCTGGCATTTGCATATCCGAAAGCATGACCTGATCCTGAATCAGGTATTCCTGAAACATAATCAACCTCGACATCATCATCCTCAGCAAGTGCTGCCCCACAGCGATACCGGCACATATCCACATTAATCCCTTCATAGGACGAGGCAGGATAACCATAATATACCCAGAGAAAAGCACATACTTGCATTTTTTTCTCTGGTGCTTTAAGCTGTTCATATCCATCCGTCGTTAATTTGAGAATTTCTCCAGGCCCGAGAAAACAATCAGTTGTATATCCCAGGTTAGGGAATGAGATAGTTTCGGAGGCTATTGCGTAGGAATCTTTTTTTTTACCCAGAATTATTGGCGTCCTTCCTAATTTGTCGCGGGCTGCATAAATCCCCTCCACTGTTAAAATGAGCATGGAACATGAACCTTTGATCCGATCAAATACATTACATATCCCTTCTTCAAAAGTTTTTCCCTCACAGATCAGAACAGACACAAGTTCCGTCGGATTAACACCCCTCTGACTTAATTCTGCAAAGTGTAACTTTTTCCGGAAAGCACGCTTTTCCAACTCTTCAAGATTGTTTATCCTTCCAACCATAACGATTGCAAACCTTCCCAGGTGTGAATGGGCAATAATCGGTGATGCTTCAAGATCACTTATAATCCCTATCCCTGATCGCCCTTTGAACTTCGGAAGTTCAGGTTCAAACTTTGATCTGAAATAATCATTCTCCAGACTGTGTATTGATCTTGAGAAACCTTCCCCATTCAATACGGCAATCCCTCCTTTGCGTGTCCCAAGGTGTGAATTGTAGTCAGTACCATAAAATAAATCATATACACAATCATTTTTTGAAATACATCCGAAAAAACCACTCATGATTTTTTATTAATTGAGGTTATTATTGAATATTTAATCTAAACCGTTGTGCAGTTTGCTGACAGGACGTAATTGATTTTTGTTGTTTATTATGTTCCCGCACTTCCTGAGCGGAAGCATAAATAATTCATTATAAATATCTTCACTCAAACCGCATAACACGTTACTCTATTTATGCACCTTAAGGTCTCTAAATTTAACTAAAAAAAGACGAGTTGTATGGTTTCATATAATATATTAATTTTTTTTCTTGTCCTTTCATGGATTAATAACCATAATCCACTAATAATCTGTTATTTAATGCCCTCTTCCTGTAACATGTTGTAAAAAATCCTGATTATCTGTACCTTGAACATATCTAATCCGTCAGAATATTATATTTTTCCTCTGTAAAAAGTTTAAATTTGTTCAATTAAATCAACAAGTTAAACTTTACAGCAGGGAATGCCCATAAACTTTTTTCATGAGTCTTTGAGTAGTCTTTCATGAAAAAAGTTCATGTACGTTTATATAGCCAAGAATTATTTTCTGACATTTTGAATTAAAATCAGACACCATGAAATTTGCATATATCGGCACCTATCCACCCAGACAATGTGGAATTGGTACATTCACACAAAATCTCCTTCATTCAATGATTATTCACAAGGACAAATCAAGGGAAAATCATGAAGGAATTGTTGTGGCCATGAATGATCTGGATGCAACATATGAATATACTGATGATGTTAAGTTTATTATCAGGCAGGAACACCAGAGGGACTATATTCAGGCTGCCAAATTCATTAATTACAGCGGTTCAGATATTTGTATCCTGGAGCATGAATATGGAATTTTCGGAGGGGAAAGTGGTGTATATATCTTGCCCTTATTACATCGTCTCGAAATTCCGTTAATGGTTACTCTTCATACCGTATTGAAAAATCCTTCCTACAATGAAAAAGCTATATTACAGGAAATCAGTAAAATGGCAAATAAGATTATTGTCATGAGTAACAGGGCAATAAAATTCCTGACCGAAGTATTTCTTATTCCCTCAGAGAAGATTGCCTTATTTGAACATGGGGTGCCTGACCTTCAATTCAGCCAGGAACAAACCAAGAAGGAATTCAACCTGGAAGGGAAAAATGTCTTAATGACATTTGGTTTACTCAGCCGGAATAAAGGTATTGAAACAGTCATCAGGGCATTGCCGGCGGTAGTTGCCAAACATCCGAATATTATGTATATCATTCTTGGAAAAACACATCCAAGTGTTATACGCTTTTCAGGAGAAGAATACCGAAATTTTTTAAGGAGACTGATTAAAACTTTGGATCTTGAAAACAATGTATTTTTCCTGAATGAATTTATCAGTCAGAAAGAACTGTTTAAATATTTATATGCCATCGATATTTATATTACTCCTTACCTGAATGAAGCCCAGATAACTAGCGGGACCTTATCCTATGCCGTAGGTGCCGGAGCTGCAGTAATTTCCACCCCATACTGGCATGCACAGGAATTACTTGCAGATGGACGTGGCAGGTTGTTTGATTTCAATAATTCTTCACAGCTGGCAGATATTCTGATCGAGTTACTTGACAAACCTGAAACATTGAAAACTCTCAGAAAACGTGCATATGATTATGGCAGGAATATTACATGGCCAAAGATCGGGAAACAGTATGTTGATACAGCTAAATCAATTGTTGAAGAAACTCCTGTTAAGGTTGTTGTCAAAGAAACCATTATTGATCCTTTGCTTCTTCCTGATTTCAGCCTAGGTCATATCAGAAGACTGACAGATGATACAGGAATCATACAGCACGCAAAATTTGGCATTCCAAACCTGAAGGAAGGTTATTGCCTTGACGACAATGCCCGTGCATTGCTTATGGTATTAATGGCTTACAGACAGAAAAAGGATCCGATAGCACTTGAATTGCTGCCTATATATCTCAGTTATATCCATTATATGCAAAACAAAGACGGTACATTCCGGAATTTTTTAAGTTTTAAAAGGGAATATCTTGACGAAGTTGGATCGGAGGATTCTTTTGGCAGAGCAGTTTGGGCACTTGGCTACCTGCTGGGTAATTCTCCAAATGATGCCTATTACCAGAGTGGAAGAATGATTTTTTTCGATGCATCAAAGAATTTTAATAAACTCAGATCATTGAGGGGTACGGCAAATACCATCATAGGTATATGTTATTATCTCAGGACGAACAAATCAGATGAAGCAATGACTGAGATCCTCCGGAAAATGGTCTACAGGATAATAGATCAGTATGATGACGAGAAAAGTCCGGATTGGAAATGGTATGAGCCAATTCTTTCATATGACCTGGGTATATTGCCTCTCTCGCTGTTTCATGCTTATGAATTCCTTCCTGAAGATAAAATACTTGATACAGCCATTGAATCTATGAACTTTCTTACCTCCATAAAGCTGAAGGATGGTTTCTTATCCCTTATAGGGAATCAGAAATGGTATCGTAAAGGAGGAGAGCGGGCTTATTATGCTCAGCAACCAGTAGATACAATGGCTATGGTAATGATGTATTACCAGGCTTATATTGCTACCAAAAACACAGAATATCTCAATCTTATGTTTACTTCATTTATGTGGTTCCTGGGTGAAAATGATCTGAGAATGACCCTCTATGATTTTGAAACACACGGATGCTGTGACGGAATTGAGAGGTATGGTATTAACCGCAACCAGGGAGCAGAAAGTACGCTTGCATACCTGGTATCACATCTCAGGGTTTTGCGTGGTTTTGAACAACTGCATAAATTGAGATCATAATATGCATATTGCCATTCTTTCACCCGCTGCATGGAGAACACCACCCAGAAAATATGGGCCCTGGGAACAGATTGCATCCAATACAGCAGAAGGATTGGTGAAAAAAGGAATGAAAGTAACACTTTTTGCATCAGGTGATTCCATCACAGGGAGTGAGCTTGAATTCATTTGTGAAAAACCTTATTCAGAAAATCCGGATATGGATCCGAAGGTCTGGGAATGCCTCCATATCAGCCATCTTATGGAACAGGCAAACCGCTTTGATCTGATACATAATCATTATGACTTCCTCCCCCTTACATATTCAAGGCTTATCAAACCTCCAATGATAACTACCATACACGGTTTTTCATCCACCAGAATCCTTCCCGTTTACAAGAAATATAATAACTCAAGTTATTATGTTTCAATCAGTAATTCTGACCGGAGCCCGGAACTTGAATATATTGCCACAGTATATAACGGTATTCGTACCAATGAATTTAATTTCCAGCCTCATCAGGGTAAATATCTTCTTTTTTTCGGCCGGATACACCATGAGAAGGGAACATATGAATCCATACAGATAGCCAGAGCTTTGGGAATGAAACTGATTATCGCAGGCCTGATTCAGGATCAGCATTATTTCAACGAAAAGGTTAAACCTTTTATCAATAATGAAGATATTGTCTATATCGGCAATGTAGGCCCTCAGGAGAGGGATCCGTTATTGGGCCATGCCTGTGCATTGCTTCATCCAATTAATTTTGAGGAACCTTTCGGACTCAGTGTCGTTGAAGCAATGTATTGTGGTACGCCTGTTGTAGCCTTTAAGCGTGGTTCCATGCCTGAATTAATCTGTCAGGAAAAAACCGGATTCCTCGTAAATAATGCAGATGAAGCTATTGAGGTGCTGGCTGACATTAAAAAACTTGACAGATCATTTTGCCATCAATGGGCGAAAGAAAGATTTACAATGGAGAAGATGGTAGAAGACTATATACAGGTTTATAATCGTGTTCTGGGTTGATTATTTGGGACGTTTCAATTCAGTAATTAATTCTTTAAGATCTACCGTGGCATATGTTGAGGCATAATCGGACATAGCATACGGAATTACAAGATCTCCATTGTGAAGTATTGATCCGCATGAGTACACTACGTTGGGAACATAACCTTCCCTTTCATCCTTATTAGGCATCAGCATGGGCTCACTTAACCTCCCGATCTCTTTTGTAGGATCATCCAGATCGTATAATGATGCAGCTAAAACATATTCCCTCAAGGGCCCAACTGCGTGCGTAATGACAAGCCATCCTTCCTCAGTCTCTATCGGACTGCCACTATTACCTATCTGGATAAATTCCCATGGGTATTTTGGCCTTTGCAGCAACTGGGCATTTCTCCAGATACCAATCTGATCCGAAAAGGCGATATAGTTATTTACCCCGTCAATCCGGCACAACATAGCATATTTACCATTTATCTTTCTCGGGAATAATGCCATCCCCTTATTCTGTGCAATCTCACCATGGAGAGGCAATACGGTAAAATGATAAAAATCCTTTGTTTGCATCATCTTTGGCAGGATCGCCATACCATCATAAGCAGTATATGTTGCATAATATGTTTTTAACCCGTCATCATCAGTGAATTTAACCCACCGGGCATCCTCAATACCATTTTTTTCAGTTTCGGAAATCGGGAAAATAACACGTTCGGAAATGGCAGTATCAAGAGAAAACTGAATTTCATAATGGGAGGATGCCAGCCACATGATTTCACTGAGTAAAATTTCCTTGGAGGCCGATAATTCAAAATTCTCTCTTGCATTCTGTACACATCTCTTCAGTTCACCATACGTAAAAGTATCTCCTAATTCATCCAGCACCAATGCCGGTGGCACAACATTGTTAAAGGTTTGCATTTCATCCAGCTTCTTCATGAATGATTCCTTTTCATATATATGCCGTTTAATTACCTCGGCTTCATCCAGTAACTGACCCGCTTCTTCCAGTGCGAGATTATTCTTCTTATCCAATACCCCTGTCCTGAATACAAGGGATGAAATATGCCCCTCTCCTGTTGCCCTGAAACTAATAATAACACGCATTTCATGCGGACCAAGTTCGGACTGGTCAGGATGCTCTATCATGGATGGATTAAAAAATGCAGCTGACTCAATGGAATATTCCATTGTGAAAAATGACCCAATCAATACTTTCCTGTTTAAATCAAGATCCTCCGGATTGACATCCAGGCTTTCGAACAGGTGGGTTATTTTATTGAAATGATTTTCAAAAATTTTGGATATGTTTCGGTGACGTTTCGAATATCCTCTCAATACCTGACTTAAGGTCAACCTGACCTCATCATCTGTCATCTCCAATACGTTCCGGATAACATTCATGCTCCGCTCATCCCCTGTATATAAGAAGCGTGCAATAACCCTGCTGGCATCAGGATAAAAAGATGTATTATAACGCTTTACACTTACAGTCATAGGAGGGAAAATATTGATTTCTTTAACAGGCAAATATATAGCATTTATATCATTTCTGAATACCCTGTACATTAAAAGATTATGAACATTTTATAACGATATGATAAAATTGATAAAGTCGTTTTCTGAATCCACTAAACTATGACAACCGTTGACAAATATTTACTTTTATTACAGAGAAGACACGGCATATAGTGAATCTGCCCGGCATATACGGTGCCTGCTGCAACATCATGAACAGCCCCTTTCCCGCTTTTATCCCCGCAGTTAATAAATTTAAAATACTCAACCAATGGAGATATAATATATTCGAATGCCAAATTGGCATGGTATAAAAAATTAACTGTCATTATGTCATTCGGAAGAATATATGACACCTGTTTTTGTCATTATTTCATCAACGGTACATTAATTGAAAAGATCATTTCAAAAAAAATAATATTGTTAAATTAACCATAAGGAGGATTACAAAATGTTACCAAGAATTTATACGTCATTCCCCAGGATTTGGGATGATATGTTTACAAAAGAATTTATGCCTGAATTTTATAAAAATGGATCATTCAGGAGTTTACCGGCAGTAAATATCATTGAAAACAATGATGAATACATTATTGAAGTTGCCACTCCGGGACTTACACGTAAAGATTTTAATATTTCCCTGGAAAATAATAGTCTAACAATTTCTTCAGAAAAAGAAGATAAAATTGAAGATCAGCACGAAAAGGTTGTCAGAAGGGAATTTCAGTATAATTCATTTTGCCGTTCTTTTACATTACCTGAGACGGTCGAAAGCGATAAAATCAAGGCAAGGCACAGTGATGGCATATTATATGTCACCATTCCCAAGAAAGAAACAGCTAAAATCAAACCATCTCGTCAGATTCAGATATCATAGGGTATGAGTAGCAGAGACGCACAGGAATGCGTCTCTGCTTCGTTTATATTATTATCCTTCGGATTCATCCTGCATAAGATCAATTTTCAATACTTCTCTTCACTATTTTTTATACTGTTTTTGGAGTTTTTTAAATTCAAAATATTATTTATTTTTGCAGACCTGTTATGAAGTACCTTTTAAAATAATACGGGCAGGAAAATAAATTGAAATATGGCACATCATTTATCAGCAAAGAAGAGAATCAGGCAATCGGAGAAACGTACAGCGGAGAATAAATATTTCCAGAAAACAACCAGGAATGCAGTTAAAAAACTGCGGAAAACGACCGATAAAAAAACAGCCGTTGCTGACATGCCAGAGGTATTTTCATTACTCGATAACCTGGCAAAGAAAAAGATCATACATAAGAATAAGGCCGCTAATCTAAAATCTAAACTGGCAAAACACGTTAATAGCCTGTAATTTAAATTTCTACAAATCACTATATATTATTTTTATTTCGTTGGCTGGTGAACACGTTCTATTATGTTTTTACCAGCCATTATTATTTTAAATAAACCTTCCTTATAAAAATAATACTTACTTCTTTACGATATTTTCATGTTTCTGTCATTAATGAGTAAAGAATAACCAATCCTGGATTTTT
The DNA here is from genome assembly GCA_001304505.1 of Bacteroides sp. SM23_62_1. Taxonomy (GTDB): domain Bacteria; phylum Bacteroidota; class Bacteroidia; order Bacteroidales; family SM23-62; genus LJUQ01. The sequence goes on along the minus strand of LJUQ01000001.1, from coordinate 65,268 downwards.
TTACTGAAGAAATTGCACAAGACTTGAAGTTGTTCAAAAAGTCTTTAAAGGCTTCTCGCAGATTCCGCAGATTTTAACACAGATTCCCCAGAACTTAATGAACAGGTTCTGATGCATCTGCGAAATCTGCGTATAATCTGTCAGCGGCAGGCTGATCTGCAAGAAATACAAATATTAAACTTATTAAATCCCCTGTTAAGGATTGAATCTGATTTTACCACATGAAAGATATAAGATGTTCTTCAAACAATGAAAAAATACAAAAAGTTATCTATCAGGGAATGGGCACTGGAGGATCGGCCCCGTGAAAAACTGGTTGCTAATGGAATAAATACTCTCAGCAATGCTGAATTGCTGGCTATTATTATTGGCTCTGGTACAAGAACAGATACTGCTGTTGAATTATCCAAAAAGGTACTGAAGCTGGTGAGTAATAACCTGCATGAGCTGGGCAAACTGGATCTGGCAGGTTTAAGAAAGATTCCCGGGATCGGGCCTGCACGGGCAATGGCTATAATAGCCTGCATAGAACTCGGCAGAAGGCGCAATCTCTCGGGCAGGTTACCGGAGGAAAAAATTTCCGGAAGCAAAGATGTATTTGAACTGTTTCAGCCATTACTTGGAGATCTTAATCATGAAGAGTTCTGGATATTACTTTTAAGCAGGTCCAACCGTGTACTAGACAGAGTTAGAATCAGCCAGGGAGGAATCTCAGGCACTGTTATAGATACAAGGATCATACTTAAAAATGCTGTTGACCGCCTCTCTTCTTCTATCATCCTGTGTCACAATCATCCTTCCGGCAACCTCAAACCCAGTGATGCAGATATCAGGATAACCAATAAACTGAAAGATTCTGCGCAAATTATGGATATCAACCTGATTGATCATATTATTGTAGCGGATAATTCCTATTTTAGCTTTGCCGATGAAGGTTTGTTATGAGTGATTATCCTATTAAAATCAATCATTACAGGAATAATGAGATTGATCTCACACTGTGGGATGAGACAATTATCTCCTCTGTTAATGCCTGTATATATCCTCTTTCCTGGTACCTGAACATTACCTGCCCTGGATGGGAAGCATTGATTACAGAAGATTACCGCTCTGTTATGCCCCTACCTGTTTCCAGGCGCTATTTTGTCCCGGTTATTATCCAGCCTGCACTTACATGGCAACTTGGGATCTTCTCAAAAGATATAATGGATGAATCATTATCAGAACAATTCCTTTGTGCCATACCTTCATACTATGGAATAAAATCCTGCCAGTTTAACAAATTCAATGCACTTCCTTACAGTAATACTATAAAAAAAAGAAAGAACACAACCGAACTTGAATTGATCTCATCCTATGATAGAATACAGAACGAATATTCTGATAATGCAAAAAGTAAAATCCAATCTGCATTGCGAAACAGGATCAGTATTATGCAAAATATCTCCAGTCATGAATTTTTACAGTTTATATATCGTTTTGACAGGTTCAGTTCAAGGCCTATAAAACCCACATGGTTATTATTTTTGCGTCAGATTCTTTCCAATGTAATCCGCTACCGGATGGGCGAGATTCACGGTGCCTATACACGCGAAAATAACCTCTGTGCTGTAGTTTTTTTCATCCGCTTTAAAGGTCGTCAGATAATCCACTCTGCTGCAGCGGATCATGAAGGAATAAATCATGGTGCTTTGTACCTGATCATCGACCAATATATAGCAGAAAACACCGAGAAAAACCTTATCCTCAGTATTGATAATCCATCAGCATACAACCTGGTATCAGCCTTTAAAGAGCTTGGCGCAAAATCCTACCCATTCATATCCCTGAAAAAAAGATTTATCTTCTTTTGATAGCATGGAGCATGGTGCATGGAGCGTTGTGCATGGTGCGTGGAGCATGGCGCGTGGAGCATGGTATCTTTCTGAATAATCAGAGTAGAGACCGGTCAGATTATCATTATTCAAAAATTACACTTCGTATAATTTTACAATTTTATTATCCGAACATTGTGATAATAGTTCACGGACACTCTTATTTAAAACGGGATGTATGAAATCAGGCTGAATTTCCACTAGCGGAACTAGGACAAACCTGCGTTCTTGCAACAGCGGATGAGGAATTTGCAGATCTTCTTCATGAAGAATGATATTATCGTAAAACAAAATATCAATATCCATTCTTCTGCTTTTATATGTGCCGGAATTTTTTCTCCTGTCAAAGTGCACTTCTATATTTTTAATTGATTTTAGTATATCATAGGGGGGAAGAGAGGTTTTGACTTTCAGGCACTGGTTGAGAAAATACCTTTTGTGGATGAATCCCCATGGTTCAGTTTCATAGATTGAGGAAATTCTGGTGATCGTACCTGTCGACCTGGCAATCATTTCCCTGGCTTCTTCCAGCAATTTTATCCTGTTACCAAGGTTGCCTCCTATCAGGAGATAAACGCTAGCCATTAATTGATTTTTATCTGAATTGGTTCACAAGTTTATAATATTTTCAGACATTTAAAAGCAGTCATTTGCTAATCCATTCATAACTATTTTATATATCTTTGAAAATCATGAAATCATTTATTTTTAAGATATAATCCATTAACCAATGAAAGAATTTTTAAAATACACTCTTGCAACAATTCTGGGTATTGTTGTATCCTTTTTCATGTTTTTCTTTTTGCTTATCATTATCATCTCTGCATCGTCACAGGAAAAGCCTGTTGAAGTGCAACCAAATACCCTCTTATATATTGACCTTGCAGAAACAATCGTTGAACGGGCTGAAGAAAATCCATTTGATTTTTTCCCTACTGATGGTTTTTCAGCAATGAAACAGTTAGGCCTGAATAACATATTGAACAATATTGATAAAGCAAAAAATGACGATAATATTGCCGGGATATACATGGAATTATCATTCATCAATGCCGGCCTTGCCACAGTCGAGGAAATACGCAATGCTTTAATCGAATTCAAAGAGTCAGGTAAATTTATTGTTACCTATAGTGATTATTACACTCAGAAAGCATACTACCTTGCATCCATTTCGGATAAGATTTATTTAAATCCTGCAGGAGAATTGGGATTCACCGGTCTGGGTGCACAAATCCTGTTTTACAAGGATGCGCTTGATAAGCTCGGAATCGAGGCTCAGGTCATCCGTCACGGCACATACAAATCAGCTGTTGAACCTTATATGTATAATGAGATGAGTGACGAGAACCGTGAACAGATCATGGGATGGGTTGGATCAATCTGGCAAAACATGCTGGGTGAAATAGGAAAGGCAAGGGAAATCCCTTCGGAAACCCTTTTCTCCCTAGCTGATAAATTCACTATACGCAGTGCAGAGCATGCTTTGAAACACCAGCTTGTTGACAGCCTGCTGTATAAAGATGAAGTGATATCTGTGCTGAAGCAGCGAACTGGCATTCCGGAGAAGAAAGATCTTAAAAGTATCACACTGAAACGATATACCAAGGCTCCAAAAAAGAGGGAATATAAAGGTTTAGCCAAAGACAAAATTGCCGTGATCTATGCCCATGGCAGCATCATCAGTGGGAATATGGGAGAAGGGACAATCAGTTCTGAAAGGATCTCCAAAACTATCCGTCAGGCAAGACGTGACAGTTCAATCAGGGCAATTGTTATCCGTGTTAACTCGGGAGGTGGAGGTGCGCTGCCATCAGAAGTGATCTGGAGAGAATTGAACCTGGCCAGAAATGTAAAACCCGTTGTGGCATCACTTGGAGATGTGGCAGCATCCGGAGGATATTATATAATAGCTCCTGCTGATACGATTGTTGCTCATCCCAATACCATCACAGGATCAATCGGTGTTTTTGCGATTTTACCAAATACCCAGAAATTCATGAATAAAAAATTGGGTGTACATGTGGATGTTGCCAAAACAAATCCTTATGCGGATTTTGGTAATATTTTCAGACCCCTGACCGGAGAAGAAAAGGAAGTAATCAGGTTTAGTATCGAGAAGGTTTATGATACTTTTGTCTCACATGTATCGGCAGGCCGTAACATGACATGGGATGAGGTTGATCAAATCGGGCAGGGCAGAGTCTGGAGCGGAGTTAATGCCGTTAATAACGGACTGGTGGATGTATTCGGCGGATTGAATACAGCTATTGATATTGCTGCGGAAATGGCAGGGCTTGATAAATACAGAATTGTTGAACTTCCCAAACTCGAAAATGCCCTGGAACAGTTGTTGAGAGAACTATCAGAAAATACCAGGGCCCGGATCTTTAAGAAAGAATTGGGAGATTATTATAAGTACCTGAAACAACTCGAAGAACTTGAAAGTTCAACCGGAATACTGACAAAGCTCCCGTTTGAAGTGGAATTGTATTAGAAAGAAGAAAGCTAAGGCTCAGGAAAAGAAAAATGAATACCTTAATCCTAAATTTGAAATGAGTTCAAAATTGAAATGAGCTAAAACTTGGGATGAGAAAAAAGTAAAATTGTTATAATTTCCCTGAACTCTTTGTTCACACTTTAATTTCAGGCATTTCAAATTTTAAATTTTAGTCATTCACTTTATCCTATGCTTCCCGGAACGCAGAACAGATGGACTATCCTTTTATATCCATTTTCACTAGTATATGGATTCATCATATACATTAGAAATTTCCTTTTTGATTATCAGATTATTGAATCAAAAGAATTTGATATTCCCATCATCAGCATCGGTAATATCACGGTAGGCGGAACAGGTAAAACACCACATGTAGAACACCTTATACGCCTTCTGAGAGAAAACTTCCAGATAGCAACACTAAGCAGGGGGTACAGAAGAAAAACACGTCATTTCATTCTAGCCAGTGAAAACTCCACTGCTGCTGAAATAGGTGATGAGCCGCGCCAGATCAAAAAAAAATTTCCTGAGATTCATGTTGCTGTTGATCGAAAAAGGGTACACGGAATCAAAAAGCTGGCTGAGAACATCCCGGAACTTGATGTTGTTATACTTGATGATGCTTTCCAACACAGGCAAGTCAAAGCCGGGTTATCAATACTGCTGATAGACTATAACCGTCCGCTTTCGGAAGATTTTCTTTTACCGGCAGGGAGGCTTCGTGAACAATCTTTCGAAAGAAGAAGAGCAAATATTATACTCATTACGAAATGTCCGGATCGTCTTAAACCCATTGAACGCAGGATTGTTGTGAAAGACCTGAAACTGTATCCTTTCCAACATCTTTACTTTACAAAAATCAAAGATGACAATCCAATACCTGTGTTTCGGATATCGGGCAATCCTCTAACAAGGGAAGAGATTAAAAAAATGAAGCCCCAAATTATGATGGTCGCCGGAATTGCCAATCCTAGGTCTTTTAAAAAATTTGTCCGTAATTATTCAACACATATCACGGAGTTAATTTATCCCGATCATCACGACTATAAACCCAGGGATATTGACCATATCATATCTGCCTTTCATGCACTTTCAGGGAATGAAAAAATAATCTTTACAACTGAAAAAGACGCTATGCGTTTACAGAAATATACAGATATTGATGCGGTGATAAAGGAAAAATTCTACTACATTCCCATATACATAGATTTTCTGAATGAAGATACGGATCATTTTAACCATCATATCATAAGTTATGTTAGAGACAATAAAAGAAACAGTATCCTTTTTAAAAGAAAGAATATTAATTCAACCTGAAGTTGGTATTATTCTCGGGACAGGTCTCGGGGGAATGGTAAAAGAAATCCAACAGCAACATATTATTGAATATGAGAAAATCCCGCATTTTCCGGTATCAACTGTTGAAGGTCATCATGGAAAACTGATATTTGGAACAATAAATGACCGAAAGGTTATTGCCATGCAGGGGCGTTTCCATTATTATGAAGGTTATTCTCCCCAGCAGGTTACCTTTCCGGTCAGAATCATGAAATATCTTGGAATTCGTTACCTGTTTGTATCAAATGCCAGCGGAGGTGTGAATCCGGCATATTCAATTGGTGACCTGATGATCATCAATGATCATATAAACCTGATCCCCAATCCACTCATTGGTAAACATTACCCTGAATTTGGGGCAAGGTTCCCTGATATGAGCGACACATATGATAAAGATTTGATCAGGAAAGCAGTAACCATTGCACAGAAAAATAACATCCGCATTCAACAGGGCTGTTATGTTGCAACTACCGGTCCTACCCTTGAAACTCCAAAAGAATACGAATACTTCAGATCAATCGGCGGAGATACGGTGGGCATGTCCACAGTTCCCGAAATTATTGTTGCTCACCAGATGGGAATAATATGTTTTGCAATTTCAATTATTACTGATCTCGGTATACCAGATAAAATTGTAAAGGTAACAATTGAAGACGTTCAAAAAGTTGCCGGTGAAGCTGAACCAAAAATGACACTCATCATGAAGGAACTGATTACCGGCTTATAAAATCTTCTTCTGATATTTTTTTCAGACTCCCCCTATCCCCGAAGTATCCATCTCCCTACGCTTGCAGTCGGAAACACAGAGGGGGGTGAAACAATTTTTCACACACTACCCTTACAATTATTTACCTCCCACGGACAATACACATGTCCGTTTGAATTCCCTTACCCTCCCTTCCAGATCAAAAATCCTGATTAAAAACAGATAAATACCCAATCCGGCTCGTTGTCCATGGTCATCAATCCCATCCCAGCTTATGCTGCCCTTTAAGCCAACGAATTGATTATTTGCAAGTCTTCTGATGATCCGGCCTGACGAATCAAATATCCAGATACTGATCAAATTTCCCGGGGAGTCAAAGGAATAATAAATATTTACTAGATCATCCCTGCCATTATTATCAGGTGTAAATATTTCCGGTGCGATTCTTATGCCCGTATACAGAGCAACACTTTCAGCAGATTGAGAATTGATGTATCCCGGTGTGGAAAATCCTGCACTCTCAGCAGCAGAATGCCAGTTGCCGGGTTCATCGGAAGGGGAATCATAACTAATCCTTTCCAAAGAAATCCCCTTTGTCAGGGTTAACAATGGGAAATGCATCTTCTGGTGATATTCAAATTCATCAATAATATTTAACCATTTATCGAATATTACCACAATACCCTGATTATTATTAAAAGAGGGTAAATCTTGTACTTCAATCAGTGTCCCTCCTGTTATCCTGTATCCTGACATCATACGGTAAATATCTGAAGTAAGCAGAAGAAATTCCCCCGGGAAAAATAACCTGTTCCCTTCATAAACAGGAACCCAGGAAGAAATCATACCGGTTTGTTGATCTCTCATGGCAATAATAAGACAGCCCAGATCGATAATTTTTCCCGAATGATTATATAATTCAAGAAATTCAACATTCCCGGGTAACGGATCAAACATGATCTCTGAAATAAGGATATCTCCATTTACAGGAAATTCAGGCATTCCAATTTTAACAGATTCAGTGGCACGAAGTTTATTCCCGGCACAATCCCTTAGCTCATCCGATACTGTAAGCTGATAAACCATACCCGGGCTTAAAGGCTTACTTAATTTTAATAATACAGATTGGTACCCGGGGGGATATAACATGATTTCCGAGGGATAACCAATATCATGATCAAGAAGAAAATAATGGTGTATACACTGTGTTGAACTATCCATTGGTTCATTGAAAACAATCCTGATTGTAAGATCTTCAGGGATTTCTGTATAAGATATTACTGGCCTGATCGTGTCAGGATTCACTCCATTTACCGAGTTTAAACTCCCAGGTGTGCCTCCTGCTAAATCAACGGATTCCTTCCAGTTATTTTTTCCTCCGCAGAATCTTTCCGGATCTATTTTTTCAATTGACCATCCACCTGACCTGTAATATGTATTAGTGTACCAGTCATCACTATATTCCTCCCAGCAGATCAGTATACCTTTTTGATCGTAGAGCTTAATTAATACACCATTGTTCGGGATGCTTGTTCGTGATGTAAATAATGGAACACAATCCCCCCACATGATGAACATTTCTTCAGCATCTTCATGAACCAGCAGTAAGAATTCTCCGGAAGGAATGATAATATCAGGAAATTTCTTTACTGTTTTTCCACATTCGATGGCCCACCCATTCACGTTAATGTGATAATCGGAACGATTGAATAACTCTATGTATTCATATTCAGGTAATCCCACAGCGGGTGAGGGATCGGACATGATCTCGCTGATAACCACATCGTTTTTTTGAGGTATATAACCAATAAAATCATATCCTCCCGGGATTGAACTAATACCTTTATGATCCATTTCGTTTATACCATGAAATTGGCTGGATTTACCCACAGAAACGGTTTGTTCATAGTCAATATACAACTGACCGGCACAAAAAACAGAAAATTGAAAAAAAATTATTATCACTCTTTTCATTTCAAAATATTATTATAATTTTTGCACTCTTAAATTTTTATAAGAAAAATCGATATTTTTCTTACAGTTTTTAACTTATAACTTATTATGCGGTGCCAACAATTAAGGAATGACAGATAGATAGTTCTATGCTTTTGCAGTGTTATCTGAAATACTGGTCGGCTCTGCAAATAGCTCAATATCAATATTTTAATCAGCTTAGCCAAATTATTAACCAAATTAAAGTATCAAAGAATGAAAGTTGCAGTCGTTGGTGCAACCGGCCTTGTCGGCCAGGTGATGCTCAAAGTTCTTGAGGAAAGAAACTTCCCGGTTACAACCCTTTATCCAGTTGCATCGGAAAAATCGGTAGGTAAAGAGGTGGAATTTTTAAACAAAAAGCATAAAGTTATTGGTATCCCCGAGTCGATTGAAAAACGGCCTGCCCTGGCAATTTTTTCTGCAGGAGGTCAGACCTCACTTCAATGGGCGCCGGAGTATGCAAAAGTGGGAACCACAGTAGTGGATAACTCTTCGGCATGGCGCATGGATAAGACAAAAAAGCTGGTTGTCCCGGAAATTAATGGTCATGTATTAACCGCTGAAGATAAGATCATTGCAAATCCCAATTGTTCAACCATCCAGATGGTCATGGCACTTGCACCGCTGCACTTCAAATACAGGATAAAAAGAATAGTCGTCTCAACCTATCAGTCAGTGACAGGAACAGGTGTAAAAGCAGTCCGTCAGCTCGAGAATGAGCGTGCAGGCATACAGGATGTCATGGCATACCCACACAGAATAGATAAGAATTGTATTCCTCAATGTGATGTTTTCCTGGATAACGGGTATACAAAAGAAGAAATGAAAATGGTGAATGAGACGAGGAAAATCTTTGATGACTACAGCATCCAGGTTACGGCTACTACCGTTCGTGTTCCTGTGGTAGGAGGACATTCGGAAGCTGTGAATGTTGAATTTGAAAATGATTTTAACCTGGATGATATTTACAAACTTCTTTCAAACGCTCCCGGTGTGGTTGTTCAGGATGATCCTTCAAAAAATATATATCCCATGCCATGTAGTGCGGAAGGTAAAGATGAAGTGTTTGTTGGCAGGATCCGAAGGGATGAATCAAGGGAGAAATGCCTGAATTTCTGGGTTGTATCGGATAATCTCAGAAAAGGTGCTGCCACAAATGCCATTCAGATAGCGGAGTATCTGGTGGAGAAGGGGATGTTATAATAACAGTACCAAAAAATCTCTATTATTTTCTTCTCTCCGGACTCGCCCCCTGCCCCCCTCTCTCAAGAGAGAAGGGGAACCAAAAAAGGGATGAGTCCGTAAATCTCGTCCCTATAGTTGTTTCAAAAATTTGTTTTAATCGATCTTTAAAGGTTCTTAGACACTCCGCTGTTCACTAATCAGTATAAGAAATCATCATAGGGATACCGCTGTATGTGGATTTCTTTAACCTTTTCGTACAACAGGTCCTTAATAGTTTCGATGTTTTCTTTGTGCTTTGCGGAGATAAAAACGCATGTGCCATTACATCGTGCCATCCATGTACGTTTGAGGTCTTCGAGGCTAAGATTTTCCTTTGTTAAAGGTGTAAGGTCATCAAATTCTTTCAAAATATAATGAAAGGCATCAATTTTATTAAATACGAGTATTACCGGTTTATCATTGGCATTAATTTCATAAAGGGTTTGCTGAACAATCTCAACCTGTTCTTCAAAATTGGGATGGGAAATATCCACCACATGAAGGAGAATATCTGATTCCCTGACCTCATCCAGTGTTGATTTAAAGGATTCCACCAGAGAGTGCGGCAGTTTTCTAATAAATCCTACGGTATCCGAGATCAGGAAGGGGAGGTTTTCAACCACAACTTTTCTGACCGTTGTATCAAGTGTTGCAAATAGTTTATCCTCAGCAAAAACATCCGATTTACTCAAGACATTCATCAGGGTTGATTTGCCGACATTTGTATATCCAACCAGCGCCACCCGAACCATTTTCCCCCTGTTTTGTCGTTGCGTCTTTTTTTGTATGTCAATTTTTTCCAGATCATCTTTCAGTTTGGCGATTCTGTCGCGGATTACCCTTCTGTCTGTTTCAATTTCTGTTTCACCGGGTCCTCTGAGGCCAATACCTCCCCTCTGTCTTTCAAGGTGGGTCCACAACCCGGCTAGGCGTGGAAGAAGATACTGGTATTGTGCCAGTTCAACCTGGGTTTTAGCATGTGCTGTCTTTGCTCTTGTCGCAAAAATGTCAAGGATCAGATTTGTCCGGTCAAGGATTCTGCAATTCAGTTCCCGTTCAATATTTCTAATCTGGCTGGCTGATAATTCATCATCGAATATGACAAGATCAATTTTCTTCTTAATGACAAAATCCCTGATTTCCTGAAGCTTACCTGTTCCGACAAAAGTTCTTGGATTGGGGTATTCCAGCTTCTGGGTAAATCTGCCCACAGGTTCTACTCCTGCAGTAATTGCTAGAAAAGCCAGCTCATCCAGATATTCCCGGACAAGTTGCTCATCATTTGAATTATCAACAACGCCGATAAGAATTGCCGTTTCAATTTTCGGTTTTGTAATAACCGGTTCATGCATCTTCAGTTACTCCTTCTTAAAATCCTGTGGTCTTGTTAGAACCAGGTTTCTTATAGAAATCGCCTACCCATACTAGAGTATGACTCTTCTGTTCCTGTAAAGTGCATCCTGAATGGCGGGTTTGAGTGTTTGGGTTGTATTGAAGATCATTTCCATGTCTGTTGGAAAAGGAATAAATTCCGATTTAATAAGTTGCTGAGCCTCTTCATCCAATGCATTCACATCTCCAACTGCCCGGGCTGAACGATGATTGAACACATTCTCGGCACCAATTGGCTCTCTCTTAATAAGCTTCCTGGGATTATTGGATAAAAATTCAACATTGCCATCTATCCTGACACTTTTTAATTGTTCTGTCTCAATTACTGTACAGGATAATGTTTTATATTTTGGAATTTTAATGTCATTCCCTGCAGTATCTTTCATAACATTACCACGTGCATCAAGGACATATTCAAAACCATCTTCCACTTTTTTATTATACATCTTGTCTGTTTCTTTTACATTATCAGGGGAGACTACAATAGATTCCAGGTTTACATATATCGTATAATCATAATTAATATCTTCGTTGAGGTGTCTGAAATGATATTCTACCCATTGAGATTCCAGGTTATCCGTATTGATTTCCAGGAGATCTTCTTCGAACAGGGGATCAATATTCAGAACAGTCATATTGTTTACAAGGACAATTGCACGACTCATCCCCTTTACCCTGCACTCTTCCATCATGTTGTCCAGGTTGGGAAACTGACCTCCGGAATATTCACTGGCTTTTCCAAGTTCATCATATGCCTGTCGATATGCTTCCTTGGTGTCGAGTTTCATCAGTTTCTGGGCATTCTCATAAAAATAATCCGCTGCCAGGCCTTTGGCCGTTACAATCTCGGCATCATAATCCACATATTCATATTCAATGTATCGTCCATTCAGATTAATCGGCAGTACTGTCCGAACCATACTCTGGCGGTTCTTTAAGCTTGAATAAAGCGTGAAAATCTCATCATAATTGTTGGGATTATTCTCCAGTTTCAGAAATTTAATGCGCTCAAGATCCCTCTCATTGGCTATCCTGTAACAACGGTCAAGAATTTCTGCTTCTTTTGAGTCATCAGGCTTCTTCCTTAATTGCTTCACCGCTTTGTTGATGGCAGCATCATAGTTGCCTTTCTCCATAAGTTTTTTTGAGGAAGCACAGGATGAAAGAATGATTGCCAGGATTAAAAGATAAGCAATTCTTTTCATGGTATTCGAATTATAATTATTCTAAAAATAAAAAAAAACCCCGATATATCACCAGGGTTTCTTTCTAATATCTTAATAATTACTGTAAAACGAAATTAATCGGGAAGGTAAACTGCACTTTAACCGGTTTCCCTCTTTGTTTACCCGGCTCCCATTTGGGAGAAGACATAACCACCCTGATGGCTTCCTTATCGAGGGCAGGATCAACTCCCCTGACAACCATTGCATCTACTACTTCACCTTTCGAGTTCACAGCAAACTGAACATATACTTTACCGCTGATCCCATTTTCTGCGGCGATCTCAGGATACCGGAGATTCTGTGCTATCCATTCACGGAATCCTTCCTGTCCCTTGCCCTGAAAACTGGGCATATCCTCTACAATGAAGAAAACTTCTTCTTCCACAACTTCTTCTTCCTCGCTGAACTCAATAATATCTATCTGCATCTGCTGGTCGGCTTCAGCATCCTCAATGATCAGCTCGTCTTCAATCTGTACATCATCTTCAACGATATTCAGAACTTCGGTGACCTTTGGAGGAGCAGGTGGCGGAGGTGGTTTTATTTCCTGTTGCCTTGTTATTGGAATAATTTCTTCTGTAAGATCAAGGTCTGCCAGTTCACCCAAGGTGTTCAAAGTATTTGGCCTGCTGGTCCATTCAAAAGCAACGAGAATAATTGCCAGTACAATGACCAGCCCTATCTGAAGAAAGACTCCTTTCTTTTTTTCCAGGTCTGCTTTTTCAGTCTTTTTCGATACCATTTTTGTATTATTTAAACGGGTAAATATAATGAAATATCTATATAAATTCAATATATCCGGAGAACAAAGTTAATCCGGGAAAATACTTTATACTGCATAATCCACCCTCTCTTTCCTAATAAAATATAAGCAAAAATCCTGCCAGAATCATCTGATTTCAGATGTTTTCTATTACGTGGTAACCTGTCTGCCCAGCGGCTGACTGGCAGTCAACGGGCGAGTGAATATTGATAAACCAGGTTAATTGTAGTTTCGAACTTAACTTTATGTTCGCGCCCAGTTTGAACTGAAAGTTGGAAAACACAAAGCCCAACAATTTTCCGGCTGTTGGGCTTTGTGGAGCATAGCGGGGTCGAACCGCTGACCTCGTGACTGCCAGTCACGCGCTCTAGCCAACTGAGCTAATGCCCCTTTGCGTGCGCAAATATAAAAAAAATAAATATTACACTACCTCCATTGTGGATGGTGGTTTGGGAGCAATATTATATGTAACGCTTACAATACCAGGTACCTTTTCCAAAATCTCCCCGGCAAGCTTTTCCAGCAGGTCAATTGGTAACCGTGTGGGTGTCGCCACACGTGCATCTATGCTGTCCCAGCAGCGTACTTCAATCTGTTGCCCATAATCACGTTTATTATCACGCATTCCTGTAACCCGGTCCTGGTGAAGGATGGCCATATACTGGAAAGCACCCGTATTAACCAGGAGCTTTTCAACAATAGTAGTTGCTTTACGCACGGTATCCAGTCGTTCTTTTGTTACTTCCCCGATAATTCTGGCCGCAAGTGCAGGGCCAGGAAAGGGAATACGGTCAAAAGACCCTTGCGGAAGGCCGAGAGCTTTCCCGATAATCCTCACCCCATCCTTGCGAAGCTGAATAAGAGGTTCCAGAATGCGGTAACCAAAAGCTTCCTGCGGATCAATTCCGAGTTGTTCAAAAACGTTATGCTGACGCTTGATGCCCGCAACAGTTTCATCTACATCAGTCAGAATAGTTCCCTGAAGAAGAAATTTTGCCCCGCTTCCTTTCACAATGCGACCGAAAACTTTTTTATAAAATGTCTGGGTAACCGCTTCACGTTTCTCCTCAGGATCGGTAATCCCTTTCAAAGCGGTAAGAAATTCCTCCCTGGCATCAACAATTTCTACGTTCACTCCAAGTTTCCTGAATGAATTGATAACTGCTTCAGGCTCTCCCTCACGCATCAGGTTATTATCAATAAACACTGTTTTCAGCCGGTCACCAAGAGCCCTGTGGCCAAGCATGGTTACCGTCGATGAGTCCACACCTCCTGAGAGTGCATTGATAGCTATTCCATTACCAACAGTTTCACGTATTTCATTAACTTTTTCACTGATGAATTGTTCGGGATTTAATTCCCGGGCTGTGATTTCGTTTATCATGTATTATACCTCCAGTTTAATTATTAGTTTGTCATATTTCTGCAGGATCATTTTTTGTCCCCCGTAAGATAACAATTATTCATGAATGAAACAGAGCTCCCAATGTTCCTGTTTCACCTTATCTAATTATACCATAGTTCATTATTTTTTGATATATTTATATGGAATTGAAAATATCCGCCGGTCATGCATTGCATCAATAAGCGGTATAAATACCTGATCCTGTCCATATTACCAGCTCTGGTCTGGTTGATAACCAATGCAACTGTCAACACCCATACACATATTCTTACAGGTGATATTGAAATTTCTCATGCCCATCCATATAATAAAAATGCCGGTGAAACCAATCCTGAACATCATCACAATAAAGGTGAATTTATTCTGCTCGATCTTATCAGTCACCCGTTAGTCCTGTTAGTTTTTTTTCTTTTCGGATTATTTCCTGGAACAATAATCCGAAAAGTTGTTTTTTATTTTAACTCCACATTTACCGTCAAAGAACACTACTATGTGTTAAACTATCACGCTCCTCCAGCGCAGTACTTCTGATATCTGACGGAACGCTCAATCAATAAACCAATCATTATTCATTTTTCAGTCTCCCAAAAGGGTAAATAATGAAACTTAGAATTATTATTTTATTAAATATTTTTATTTCAATTGATCCTGTCTTTTCCCAGGATACACTGAAAATTCCGATGGATGGGCAGGACAGTTTGTTTATGCGGATGAAAATTCTTGAAAGTGAAGTACAAAAGCTTCAACAGGAATTGAAAAATCTACAGGAGGAAGATGAAATCAAAAAGCTTCTTGAAGAAGCTGAAAAGCTTTCCATCCAACCTGAAGAAGAAAAGCTGGATATCTCCAAGAGGTACTACAGTGGAGCCCGTCAACAGCAGGGATTGAATCCCAATATCAGTTTTGGAGTCGATTTTTTTGCGGGACTAAGCACTTATGACAAAACTGATTATAATACACCCGGTGAGATCATATATGGTAATAACGGGTTTTTTCTGAGGGAAGCGCAATTATCATTTATCGCCCCACTGGATCCTTTTACGAGGGGTAAAGGATTTTTCGCAACATCCGGAACCGGTGTTGATGTTGACGAGGTATACCTTGAATGGTTGAACCTACCATTAAATATGAACCTGAAGGCTGGATTTTTCCGCCCTGAATTCGGCTTTCTGAATCGTTACCATGACCATGCCCTTCCGCAATTTGACAGGCCCAAGGGGCTGATCAACCTTTTTGGAAAGGAAGGGCTTGCCGGTGCCGGCCTGGCTTCCATCATCATGTTACCAAAATTCCTTTTTTCCGATGCAACCAGTATTGAATTATCAGCCCTTATGGGAGACAATAATCAGAGTTTCACCAATAAAAAAGTTGGTGAATTTATTTTTACAGGGCAATTATTAAACTACTATGATCTGTCTCCCAGCAGCTATATAGAATTACGTCTCAGCAGTGCCGGTGGTAAAAATGACCAACCGGGTGGTAACTATTCTTCATATGTTACTGGTGCCGGTATTACCTTCAAATGGGCTCCGGTAGGAAGAGAAAAATACAGGACAATCGATTGGAAAAACGAGTTCCTGTACAGCTTTCATGGTTATGTGGATGGGTATTACAGGAGTATGGGATTCTATTCCAGTATACAGAACAAGCTGGGTGCCAGATTCTGGTTAAACGGACGAATAGGCTATTCTGAGATTCCTTATGATCCTTCCCAGTTTGAATGGGATTTTACAGTATGCCTCGATTTCTGGGAAAGTGAATTTGTCTTCACCCGGTTCCAGTATCAGTATAACTACCGGGAAACAGGAATCAGAAAGGATCTGACCGGCCCATTCCCCAATGACCATTTATTTATTATCCAGGTGGTCTGGGCTATGGGACCACATAAACATGAGGCATATTGAGCTTAATTAAATTCACGTTAAACTGCAGATATGAAAAAAACAAAGGTGTTAATAAAAGTTATATTGGCTGTAATTTATTTTACACCAATTCTTCCCTTACATGGTCAACATCAACAACAACATCAACATCAATACAGATATCAGGGAGGACGTAATACACAGCTTAATATTGTCTGCTCCTTTTCAGATTATGCTTCCATTGCCGGTTTTATAGCAGGAGAACATGGGGACATTCAATATATTGCACAGGGAGAGCAGGATCCTCATTTTGTGCCTCCTAAACCCAGTTATGCCATGATGTTGAATACGGCTGATTTATGGATCACTACTGGCATGGATCTTGAAATCTGGTCAACAACAATCCTTGACAAAGCAAGGAATCCTAAAATCATGGATGGAGAGATCGGTTTTGTTTCCGTATCTGATGGTGTTAAGATAGTTCAAAAAGTCGAGAAAGCCGATCGTACCGAAGGGGACATCCACCTGATGGGAAATCCACATATTAATACCGGCCCGCTTAACTGGAAGATCATTGCCAGAAATATTGCAACCGGCCTGATCAAAGTTGATCCTTCAAACTCAGCATATTACGAAACAAATCTTAAAAGATTCAATGATAAGGTAGACAGGGCGTTATTTGGTGATGAACTGGTTGATCTGTTTGGTGGTGATATGCTCTGCCAGTTGCTTGAAAATAAAACTCTTTTTACGTTTCTGGATAGAGAGTACCAGGGGGAGAAATTAATTGAAAAACTGGATGGCTGGCTCAGGAAAGCATTACCTTTTCGCGGAAAAAAGGTAATCGCCTACCATAAGAACTGGGCCTATTTTGCTGAAACATTTGGACTGGAAGTTATCGGGTATATTGAACCTAAGCCAGGAATCCCCCCATCTGCCAAACACGTGCAGAATATGATCCAGTTAATCAATGATCAGCATATCAAATTGATGCTTGTTGCCAGTTATTTTGAAAAAAAATCCCCTCAAATGATTGAAGAAAAAACCGGCATTAAAGCACTTTTTCTTCCACTATTTGTTGAAGGTATTCCTGAGATCCGCGATAATTTCCAGCTTGTAGATTACTGGATCGAAAAGATTAATGAAAATATTCAATAATAGAAGTTATGTCCTGTTTCCACCTGAAAAGAATAACCAACTTAAAGATAGAGGATGGCCTTTGGAGTTAAGAATTCCGGTACCAGAAACATAAACAATTAAAAGCTCTGAATAAATAACATAACGTATGTAGAACTCAGAAGATCATTATGATAGAAAATCTACTATTTCTTGCCACTCCTTTCGCAGCGGTTGTCATACTTGCCGGTATACTCAGTTATTTTGGCACACATATCCTTTCCAGGGGAATAATTTTCATTGATATTGCCATTGCCCAGATCGCAGCTCTTGGTACCATGATCGGCTTACTTTTAGGATATCCTGAAGAATCATTCCAGGTTCAGCTCATTTCCTATACATTCACACTCTTAGTTATTACCTTATTTGCTCTGACAAAAAGCAGAAAACCTTTCATACCGCAGGAGGCTGTTATTGGCATCATATATTGCCTGGGTCTTGCCCTGGCATTGCTGCTCGCTGAGAAAATTCCGGGTGGCTCAAATTATATTACCAAGACTATTACAGGTAATATCCTCTGGGTAACCTGGGGTAAGGTACTCAAGTGTTTCCTTTTATTTTCTGCGATTGGAATAATCCACCTTCTTTTCGGAAAAACTTTTAAAAATATTTCACTAAACAATCAGAATACAAATAATCTAATCAGGGAAAAGGCTTATGACCTGTTATTTTATCTGACATTCGGTATTGTCATTGTCAAATCTGTCCTTATAGGTGGTATATTCCTGGTATTTATCCTGTTGATTGCTCCGGCAGCAACTTCAACATTATTTACCGGCAACTGGCGTGGAAGAATAATCTGGAGCTGGATCATCGGAATTGCCGGATCAATAATCGGCATCCTGTTATCCTATTCATTAGACATATCCAATGGTCCTGCAATCGTCTGTCTCCTGGGTTTGTTTGTTTTTGTGCTTGCATTTATCAGATTAATGTTACCAAACAGTATAAGTGAATGATATAAATAAATGAATATATGCATCAAACATTTTCTTTTTTACTTGTTCCTTTCCTGGCGAGCCTGGTACTTCTGGTTATCACATCATATTTTGGAATCCATGTAATCAAACGGGAGATTATCTTCATCGATATTGCACTTGCCCAGGTCGCTGCAATGGGAGGAATAATTGAAGTTTTTATAGAAAATAAACTTCATAATATTGCTGCATTCACGATCAGTCCTCATTTTTCTGAAATTATATCATATAACTTTTCCCTGCTGTTTTGTTTGATTGCAGCAATAATTTTTACCTATCTGAGAAATCCCAGGATTCGGGTCCCTATTGAAGCATTCATCGGGATTACTTATGCTGTAGCAACTACAGCAACTGTGATAATACTTGACAAGGGAGCAGGAGGAGATGTTCACCTGCATGATGTAATGACAGGCACATTGCTCTGGACAACCTGGCGCGGCCTGTTCAGATTAATACTGATAGTTTCAATAATTGGTGTATTTCATTTTATGTTCCGTAAACATTTTATAGAACTAACTGAAATTTATCATGATAAAACAAAGCGGTTAAAGCAATACCGGAAGTGGGATTTCCTGTTTTATTTCACTTTTGGTATTATCATCATTGAAGCTATTCGTATTGGTGGCATCCTTACAATATTTGCTTTCCTGATTATCCCTGCCTCGTTCTCAGCACTTTTCGCTAAAGAATGGAGTCGTCGAATATATCTTGCTCTTTGTGCAGGTATTCTGTCGGCATGTACAGGACTATATTTATCTTTAAAACTTGACGTAAATAGTTCACCTGTAATTATTATTTTAATGGGTATCTTACTCGTTGCAGGATTCTTTATCAAAAAATTAATATTTATCAGACCGGATCACAAGAGTTTATAAGAAATTGCATGAGATCTACAAAGTGATACAATTACAAAACCGTACTATGATGTACGATTCCGTACAGTGCGGGTATTTGGTGGCCATCATATCTTTGCCTGTCATCTCCTTGATTATCTCATATTTATCTCTATTTTCCCGGGAGTTAAATTCTAATATCCTCCAATAGGAACGATTTTTGAGATTCAAAAATAATCTTTCTCACCTCAAAACAGATTCAATATGCTTAGGAACTATCTTATTGTTGCCCTGAGAAATATTTTCAGGAATAAGCTTTTTTCTATTGTAAACGTTTTCGGGCTGGCAATCGGGCTGGCCTGTTGTTTTTTAATCCTTCTGCATGTCAAGGATGAATTTTCATATGATAAATTTCATGAACGGGCAGATCAGATTTACAGGCTGGTCCTACACAGGTATTATCCGGATACACAGGTAGATTATGCCCTGTCGCCCCATTCCCTGGGACCAGTAATGTTCCAGGAGATGCCCGAAATAAAGGCCATAACCCGGTTATTTCAAGGGCAGGGAGAGACAGCTATTACTTACGGGGAAAAAACATTTAATGAGAGCAGGTTTATGCTTGCCGACAGTAATTTCTTTGATTTTTTTTCTATCCGTCTGTTAAACGGGGATCCTAAAACCATTCTTCGCAATCCGCAGGAATTAATCCTGACAGAAACAACTGCAAAAAAATATTTTGGAGATGATGATCCTGTCGGAAAAACACTGACTGCTACTTTCGGGGAGTTACAGGTTGTTGGTGTTTGTGAAGATGTTCCTGAAAATTCCCATTTTCATTTTGATTTTATCGGGGGTTTAACCGGAGCCGGATTTCTCCAGCAGCCCAGTTTTATTACTTTTTCTGTATATACCTATCTTCTGATTGAGACACGGACACAGGCAAGAGCTGTTGAAGCAAAAATACCGGACCTGCTGCGTCAGCATGCTGCCGGACAGATCCAGGCCAGGATGGGTGTTTCATATGATGATTATATTGCAGCAGGTAACGGGTATGAATTTTTCCTTCAGCCACTTACAAGTATTCATCTGCACTCTCATCTTAACAATGAGCTTGATACCAATGGGAATTTTAATTATGTGATTATCCTGATCTCTGTAGCACTTTTTATCCTCATTATCGCATCCATCAATTTTGTTAATCTATCGACTGCACGTTCATCAGAAAGGGCTAAAGAGGTCGGAATAAGGAAAGTTGTTGGCTCGGAAAGATCAAGACTCATCGGACAATTTATGACCGAGTCTATCCTGATTACCATTATCAGCCTGATTTTCGCCTTATTGTTTGTGGAAGTTGCCCTCCCCGCCTTCAACAACCTCGCCAGTAAACAACTTTCCATAAAATACCTTGATTTTTTTACTTTGCCCGTTTTGTTCGGATTTGCCGTTACCGTAGGTATTATTTCAGGCAGCTATCCGGCTTTTGTGCTTTCTTCTTTCAGGCCTGTAAATATCCTGAAAGGGAAATTTTCTACTTCGAAAACAGGTACCTTAACAAGGAAAGGTCTGGTTATATTTCAGTTTTTTCTTTCCATTTCACTCATCTCTTTTACATTGTTGATCTATAGTCAATTGAATTATCTTCAGAAAAAAAATCTGGGATTTTATAAGGAAAATATTCTTGTTGTCCGAAGTAATCTATTACCAAATAACAGGGAACCAATCAAACAGGAATTGTTGAAAATCCCGGGAGTAATCAACACTGCAACATCCAATACTCAGATTACCGGTGGATTCTATTTTGGATTCATGATCCAGGCAGAAGAATATGGATCCGATGTGATCACATCCAGAGGTATGGTTGTTGATGAAGATTTTATCGAAACAATGGGCCTTAACCTCATTGAGGGACGTGGATTTTCAAGGCAATTCAATGATAGTCTGTCGGTGATCATCAATCAACTGGCTGCAAAAGAATTCGGTCTTGAGGAACCAATTGGTGCAAAGCTGATCGAACCTGTTGATACGGGAGGCGGTTATGTGTTACGTGAATTCACAGTTATCGGTATCATTGAGGATTTTCATTATAACTCTTTACATGATGATCTTAATTCGTTTGTACTTCAGAGTATGTCGGGACCCAACGGCTTTGGCACATTCCTGTATATCAGGGCAAATTCAAATAACTGGCCGGAGACTTTGGCAAGTATTGAAGTAAAATGGACCGAGTTCTTCCCTCAACAACCCTTTTCCTACTTTTTCCATGATGAATATATTAATAATATGTACCAGGATGATCAGGCCTCCGGACGTATCTTTACTATATTTTCCCTTCTTGCCATACTAATCGCCTGTGTTGGTTTATTTGGTCTGGCTTCCTATAGTACACATCAAAGAATACATGAAATCGGAATAAGAAAAGCCCTCGGGTCATCAGTATCTAAAATTGTATATCTGTTTTCAACCGATTTTACAAAACTTGTTCTTGGGGCATTCCTTATTTCAGTTCCAGTAGCCATTATTATTATGAGATTCTGGCTGAATAATTTCGTTTACCGGACCAACATTCATATTTTGATCTTTATCATCTCCGGTACACTGGCTGTTGCAATTGCACTGATAACAATATCCTATCATACGATAAGATCTGCAAATACGAATCCGGCAAAGACGCTGAGGTATGAATAGGAGAAGAAGGCTGAGGCTAAGGAATGTTGTTGCTGGTTACTGTGCCGAAAAACAGGCTATCCGCCTGAGGCGGATGCCAATGTTTTTTCGAGCATCCTCGAAATGGCAAAGAAATCAAAGATTTCTACCATTTCGGGAGTTGCCGGTTACGGGAATTAGAGGTAACCTGGTTCCTGGATGAAACTCACCTGAGAAAATATGCTGGTCTGTTCCGCAAATACTTGCAAAGGTCACTTTTACCAGCACTCCAGATTTCCCAGGTTTTGGTATAGGTACCTCCTGCCAGTTAATAGTATTGTACTTATTGATTACTGCTGGGTACATATATTAATTTTTAATGCAATGTGCTATTAGACAATGCATACTATTGAATGTTAATGTTTTATATCAGGTCGCCCCTGCGATGCGGCCTGATATAAATCTAATTATCAATATTATCGCCTTTAACAGACAATACGTTAATTTTTAAATTATAAGTTCTACCATTTTTTATGCCAGTAATTCCGGCCACCATGTTTCATATTCAGATATTCAAGATGGCTGTTATCTGAATTTGTTCCAACAACTAATGATGGAGGTAATTTCCCAAGGGCATTTTTTACGCTATCCATTTTATTGAGCATATCTTGTAACTTTTCAGGCATCTGTTCTGCAAGATTGTTTTTTTCACCCGGATCACTCTTAAGGTTCACCAGGAGCATTGGATGAGGAGGTACAGCTTTCTTTAACCTTGAACCACTATAGCCCTCGTACGGAAGTTTTACCTTCCATTCACCCTCTCTGTAACACTGTAATTCTGCCAGGTCAAAATAAAGAAATCCGGTCCACTCCCTTCTCCCTTCTCCAAAGAGGACCCGGCTGATATCCACGCCATCATATGGCCTGTCGTCAGGTATTTCTGCTTCTGCAATATTTGCAATTGTAGGAAACCAATCCATCATAACGGCCATATCATCATATGTTTGACCCGGAGGGATCCTGGAAGGCCACATGGCAAGGGTTGGAATTCTCTGGCCGCCTTCAAAAGTAAACTGTTTCCCTTCCCGCAGATAACCAGCTGAACCACCATGATCTTCCATTACCAGCCATGGCCCATTATCACTCGAAAAGATTATAAGGGTGTTTTGGAGAAGATTATGTTCTTCAAGCTTCTTTATTACCTGTCCAACGTTCCAGTCAATCTCCTGAATAACATCTCCATATAAACCTCTTTCAGAAGTGCCAAGAAAATCCTCTGATGCATATATAGGCACATGTGGCATATTATGAGCGATATAAAGAAAGAATGGTTCGTCTTTGTGATTCTCGATGAAGGTTAATGCCTCCCCAGTATAAGTTTTTGTTATATATCTCTGATCTACATGATAATCCACAACTTCATTACCTCTAAGGTACACCACACTTTCCATATCATTACTGTATGGAATTCCAAAATATTCGTCAAATCCACGTTGTAATGGCAAAAACTTTTCCATGTGCCCGAGATGCCATTTCCCTATTATACCAGTTGCATACTCTTCATCTTTCAGTACCTGGGCAATAGTAATCTCTTCAAGGGGCATCCCGGTATAGCTTTCAGGGAAGAACACATTGTTAATGCCCATTCTCTGAGGTATGCGCCCTGTGAGCAAAGCAGCACGCGAAGGACTGCATACCGGGGAAGCGGAATAAAATTCAGTAAACTTGATCCCTTCAGAAGCCATCCTGTCGATATTCGGTGTCTTGATATCATTCGCACCGAAGCATCCCAGGTCTCCGTATCCCAGATCATCACAATAGATGATTACAATATTCGGACGTTTGTCATCCTGACGGGGTTGGATTTTTCTTGCATCCCTGTCAGATGTGCAGGTTACGAATACAAATAAGACGGTAAAAACGAAAAGTAAATTTTTGATTTTCATAATTTCTATTTTTTTATTAACCACAGAATGCATAGATTTTTAACCGCAGAGGATACAGAATATAAATTTAGTTAATGCAGGAGATAGTCAAAATTTATTTTTTCTTTATCTTCACAAATACGGGTGTATATATCCCGCCCCATGACTCATACCATGTTTCAAACATATAATCTCCTTCCCTGAACGGGATATCAGGCAGTATAATGTGGCTGGTTGTGGTATCCTGGTTCGCCCGGCTTCTTTGCACCGTTCCTGCCCTGATGTAAATCCTTCCTGCCCTGCTTAAATGATCAGCAAACTGGATTTTCACATCATACAATCCATCTGTGGCAAATGTCACATCCCAGTAACCATATGCATCCGGAGAATTCCATAGTTTCGCTTTTGCACTCTTCCAGTCGTTCCTGTTCAGGATAACGGGATTTTCGTGGTCAGAGCCTATAATGATTCTTGGTGGATTAACCAGTTTTTCACCTGTAATTACTTCAGAATACCACCGATCGAATTCATTTTTAAGCATATTAACCATTTCAGGATTCTTTGTGCTGATATCACTCAATTCATAGGGATCATCTGAGATATGATACAACTCAAGCCTGACAGGATCTTCGAAATATTCAATATTCCCAACCACTTTGTAATTACCTTTCCTGACTGCAATATTGCGATATGGTTCGGTGAAGCCTCTCTGCCATTCGAAAAATAAAATCCGTTCCGGTAATGCATCTGCTTCCTGCATAATAAGTGGCACCAGGCTTCGTCCGTTCAGCTTAAGTTCATTGGGGACATCAATACCGCACAGATCGAGTATTGTTGGCAGAACATCAATATTGGCTGCCGGATCATCAATATCAAAGTCACTTGTTAAATTTCCTTTCCAATACCAGAAACTGGGAACCCTTATGCCTCCTTCATACACCGATCCCTTCCGTTCTCTGAAACCGGCTGTATACCGTCGTTGTTGTGGTCCATTATCTGTGAGGAATATGATAAGAGTCTGTTCAACTAGCTCTAGTTCAGCAAGTTTATTGAAAAGCAACCGTAGATTGTCATCGATATTTGTTACCATACCATATACCCTTCTTGCATCCTCAATATCTCTTGCATTCATCTCCGGAAATTTTCCTCTATCAGGATAATCTCCTGAAGTGATATCAACATCTTTATACATGTCTGAATATTCCCCTGGAAGCTGCAACGGGGTATGGGGTGCATTATAAGCCAGATAAAGGAAAAATGGCTTATTATTCTGATCCCTGGTAACTTTTTCTATAAAATCAATTGCTGCCCTGGTAAAAATATCGGAGCAATACCCTTGAGTTTCCACTTCTTTCCCATCCCTGAACAGGACAGGGTTAAAGTAACTGCTGTCGGTTCTGATAAAATTGTTAAAATGATCACCAGGTTGGCCTATACCTCCAGCATGGTGAACAAGGGAAGTCTGAAAACCCTGATCTGCTGGTCGAAATGGATAACTGTCGCCCAGGTGCCACTTACCAAAAATTCCTGTTGAATACCCGCCATCTTTCAGTATCTCTGCCAGCGTTACCTCATCAGTATGCATGATCGCCCCACCGTTATAGGTATCATAAACTCCCGTGCACAGAGCATACCGGCCTGTCATCAACCCGGCTCTTGTTGGCGCACATACCGGACATACATAAAACTGGTTGAAACGGATGCTGATTCTGGCAAGACTGTCAAGGAAAGGTGTTTTGACATGTGGGTTTCCATAAAATCCAAAATCCCCATATCCCTGGTCATCGGTTATGATCAGTATAATATTTGGTGAATTTGTGTTTTGAATTTTTGACTTTTCTTTACATCCATATAAAAGTACCAGACAAACAAATAGAAACAGGTAATTTTTAATCATAGGCAATCGAAAATATATTTTATAGTATTTTTTTGAAAAATCAGATATCCATATAAAGATGAATCTCAAGTTTCTCAATTAATATTTAATATCATTGATTGGCTTAAATTTTATTTAACCACTAAGGAATACAAAGGATTGCACTAAGGTACACAAAGGAGTATTAAAGTTAACCTCATTGTACCTTTGTGTTACCCTTTGTGCACCTTTGTGGTTTATAAGTCTTTAAATAAAACATCTTTATTAACCAGTTCTATACTTAAAAACCAGTGTTTCCCGTCCTTCTATATGTATTGTTTCCGGAATATTGGAAATCATTTTACCACGAAGAAAGTGTGTTTTAATATAATCCATGGGTTTTATCATGATATCCTTACTATTTTCTGTTCCGTTTACAATTACAAATAAATAATCATTTCCGTTTTCCATTACTTTCATGAGTATGCCGGGGTAATGGTCACCGAAAGAAAATTTGTCGAGGTATAATAATCCTTCATTGATCAGTAATTCCGCGAGAGATTTGTTATCATCAAGCCATGCTCCCAATCCGATCATTGCGGGGATCCATAATACTTCCCCTTCCCCAAATTGATTCCTCAGTGCAATGACCTTATCACCTGATTTGCCTTCAATCCTGCCTGTAGTCGGAAGGATTTCTGTTTCCCACATATGAACAGGTATAGAATGATTCAAGCCATTCAATTGATAAGGAAAAATCTCCCGGATCAGCTTTATCTCCTTAATGATCCCTCCAAACAGGTTCTGCAGAGGAAATCCGGTTTGAATCACATTATTCTCAGATTCATCAAAATACCCGGTCAATCCAGAAATAATAAGTTTATTCCCATTACTTACAAATGTTTCAAGTTCATGAACCAGTTGTGAGGGTATGCAGGTCATGTTGGGAAGGATAACCACCTGTTTTTTACTTCTCTTACCGGACCAGTTAAAATCATTTGCCTGTTTTATTTGGGGAGACATACCCAGTTCCGTCAGGGTTTCATAATATGCCAGAGCTGATAGAATATGGGCATTTGATGTTCGTCCCGGGATGTCTTTGAAATGGTCCTGTCTGTTCTCGACAAGCATTGTTTCCGGACTGAGTATAATAGTTACAGACGATGATACTGGCCGGGCACCCCCAAAGAAATCCTTATTTTCATTCATAACTGAGGCAATCCGTCCGGCTTCTATTAATCGTTCGGAAGGATTCCCCTGGTAGTCGAGCATTGACCATTCGCCTGCTTCATCCCCCATCCTTCTGGCATTCAAACACCAGAATATAATCTTATCCGCTCCCGATCCTATCCCTGTCCAGACCCATTGTGCGATATCTTCCGGATCAGGATATAAGGGATGCAAACTGCTGAAAATATTATTGCCACCCTGTAATTCAGAAATCCAGAACGGTTTGGGTTCGATAGCACCTTTGATAATCTGGCAGACAGCCGAAACACCCAATGCATACTGATCTCTTTCGAATATCCTGAAGTGCCATGAAGGATGAATGGATGCCCCGAGTGAATTAAGAAATCCCCGCCAGGCAGGAAGGTCATATTTCGGTAATATATCAAAAACTGCATGGGGATTAACATGGATAGGATGAACAGTATCATATTTCCCGATCTGTTCAGCAATCCATCTCATATACCAGGTAAGATGATCCCTCCAAAAAATATTCCAGTCATGATAGGGCTGTGGTGAATAAAATCCTGAAAGCCCATCCCAGGAAGGGTGATAATCAATATTATTAAATGAGCTAAAATTGCTAATCCATGCCTGATTGAGGGAATCTATGTTTAAATATTTATCTTTCAGCCAAATCCTGAATTGTTCCATTGCAAGTTCATCATGGGTAGCAGGCTGCCCCGGCTCATTCTGCAACCACCAGTTGTCAAGTGCAGGATGAGATTTGTAGTGTTCGACTGTTTTCTGAATATAGATTTCAGCTTTCGGTAACTGCTCTCTCCTGGTTAAAATGGTACCTCCCTGGTTGTGATACCAGAAGTTTTTATCCTGGTGAGCTGGCCCATGATTGGCAGTCAGTGTTGCCTGAATTTTTAAATCATATTGCAAGGCAGCTTCAAAGGCCATGTCGTACAGTGTAAAATCCCATCGTCCCTTTTTCATTTCTATATAATTCCACATAATAAAAAGCCGTGCACATGACATATGATGATCGGAAAGGATTTTAAACCATGTATTAATCTCTTCGACCGATTGCAAAGGCTCCAGCCACACCTGGGCCCCGATTGCAGGAATATTACCACCCGGTGAAATCATATTATTTGTCTAAAAAAAAGAAAACTGATAAGGAAGAATATTCTGTTTAATATTTATCATGTATTTTAGCTAAAGTAACCATAATTAAACAAATATTAAAGTGGCAATATCTGCATTGATATCCCATGTATAACCTATGAGTCGTTATATCCGTCAACTGATCAGCCAGGGAGAGGGCCTGACACTGGATTTCAAATATGAAATCAGTGATGCACGAAAAATTGCCCGAACTCTGATTGCTTTCTCCAACACTGAAGGAGGGAAACTATTGATTGGTGTTAAGGATAATGGAAACATAACCGGTATTCAGTCGGAAGAAGAATATCATATGATAGAAGCTGCTGCCCAGCTATATTGCAAACCTGAAGTTCATTTTCTGAGTCGTAAATGGGATATCAATGGAAAGACCATTCTTGAAATTGATATTCCGAAAGCAGAAAAAAGACCCTATTTTGCCCTTTCAAAAGAGGGGAAATGGCTGGCATATGTCCGGATTAAAGATCAGAATATTTTAGCAACCAGGGTATTGCTGAAAATC
This sequence comes from Bacteroides sp. SM23_62_1, assembly GCA_001304505.1. Taxonomy (GTDB): domain Bacteria; phylum Bacteroidota; class Bacteroidia; order Bacteroidales; family SM23-62; genus LJUQ01. The sequence continues at coordinate 36,711 of LJUQ01000001.1, read as the reverse complement.
TGGGAAAGAGAAAAAAGGAAAAAAGGGATATACCTGAAATACGGTGATCGTGAGAAGATTCTGCTCGATTACCTGAGCATGAATCAACAGGTTTCTCTTTCAAAATTTTGTAGAATAGCCAAGATTCCAAGAAGAAAGGCAGAGGATATTCTGGTCAATCTTGTTTTATTTGAAGTAATAGAAATGGCTTTTGACGAAAATGCTGCCAGTTACCATCTGAAGAAATAGACTCATTTTACCCTTACCATATTCAGAATAGATTCAAAGATCGCCCGTCCATCAGTATTTCCCAGTTCATCGTCAGCAGCCCTTTCAGGATGAGGCATCATCCCGTAAACATTTTTATGTTCGTTACAAACGCCCGCAATATTATCCATCGAACCGTTTGGATTGGCTTCTTCCGTAACGATACCATTTACATTGCAATACCGGAAAAGGATTTGATAGTTCTGCCTCATATTTTTCAATGTCTCTTCATCAGCATAATATCTCCCCTCAGCATGAGCAATGGGTATTTTGTATGCCTTACTTTTATCCAGTAAAGATGTGATTACAGTACTATTGTTATCTGATTTGATAAAAACATTTTTGCAAACAAATTTCTGGTTACTGTTATGCAGTAGTGCTCCCGGTAATAAACCGGCTTCACATAAAATTTGAAATCCGTTACAAACACCAAAAACAAATCCACCATTATTGGCAAACCTGATTACATGATCCATGATTGGTGAATACCGGGCTATCGCACCTGAACGAAGATAATCACCATACGAAAACCCTCCTGGTAGTATTATCGCACCAATCCCCTGAAGATCGGTGTCTTTGTGCCATAACTCAACAACCTGTTGTTCCATAATATTTCTTAATACATAAATCATATCATGGTCACAGTTTGATCCCGGGAAAATTATAACTCCAAATTTCATGCACAAATATTTGTTCTCAAATATAGAAAAAATGTGGGATTGTACAGATTTTTATACCCTACAATAATCCTGATCTGATTGCTGATAATCATTATATTCATTAGCTTTACATTTATGCAATGATTACTTTCCATGCAGCAGGAAATTGAGGATTATGAATTAAATACTTTTGTTGAGAAAGTTAGAAACCTTTCGAGCTACGACTTTACCGATTATTCAGATAAATCGCTAAAAAGACGCCTGGCTAAAGTCCTTTTTGACAACAATCTTGATTTTCATTCATTTATTGAAAGGCTGGAGGACAATGAAAGTTTCCTGGAAAAAATTGTAAAAGATATTACGGTGAATACTACCGAATTGTTCCGGGATCCGCCAGTCTGGAACTCCCTGCGTTATGATATTATTCCTTTGTTCAAGGACAAAAAAGAGATTAACATCTGGCATACCGGGTGTTCGACCGGCCAGGAAGTATATTCCATGATGATCATGTTAAATGAGCTGGATCTGTTCCATAAAGCCAATATATATGCCACTGATATTAATCCCGATGTTCTTGAAACGGCTAAAACCGGGATTTATAAATATCGTTTCAACCTCACTTATCTTGATAACTTTGACGCTGTAATCCGACAAAACCAGGCCGGGGAATACGAGGATGTCGATTATTCCAAATATTTCTCCATCGATAAAACCAGGGATATTATTAAGATACATCCCTTCCTCATCGACAAGCCAGTCTATAAAAAAATGAACCTTGTGCAGGATGTAAATCCTTTCCCTGTATCATATGATTTTATTATTTGCCGAAATGTGGTTATATATTTTAATTACGATCTTCAGAATAAGGTCTTTAAATTATTTTACGATAGCCTGAACAGCCCTGGCTGTCTTGTATTAGGTGTCCACGAAACTATTCTGGGTCCTTTAGCATCACAATTTGAGAAGAAAAATCAGGCTTATTTTAAAAAATGACCTCTTTTACTTTGGGTATGTTCTTAATTATTAAGTATTATTGTATTGGAGGACTGGGTCAACCTTTTAACAACCAGCAATATTAAGGCAACATTAATTTGAAGCATAAAATGTCACTCAGGCAAATATCCATCAGGTCAAGATTTTTTACCCTTACAGTCTCTTCCATTATCCTCTGGTTGATAATTGGTCTTTCATTATTCAGTTTCCTGGGCACATTCCGTGAATATTATGCCCTTTCTGAACGATTAAATGAACTATCCATCAACTCAAAACAATTATCCGGTTCAATAACAGGATTGCTTTTATATGACCAGTACACCAATGCTTTTTATGAAACAGGCAGAAGTGGGCATATGGATGATTTCGACCGGATATATCTTGAAACCATTAACCTGGTCCAGGAGCTGAAAACAGAGCGGTTTGTTCAGAAAAACGAATTGTTACATCAAAAACTCGAACTTTTTCTTGATAACCTTTCTAAAACTGAAAATACCTTCCAGATCTTAGTATCCAAGTTAAGGGAAAGAGGATATAGTAATTGGGGGCTTCATGGGCATGTCATATCCCTTTTGGAGGATTTATTTCAAATACTGGAGAACGCAAACAGACCTGTCCTCCAGGCAGAATTAGAGCAATTAGAAATTTTTATTGAGGGATATTTTCATAATCCCACACACTCTCTCGCTAAAAAGCTAACTGATAAACTGCAAGAGATATACTCCCTGATTGATTCAGAATTAGTTGTATCACAGATTGTTGCTGGCACATCTGTAAAACAACGGGTTAACAACAATAATAATAATCTAAGCCAGTACATTCAGAATACTATTATCATTGATCGTGAAATCGGATTATCCCAGTTTGAAGGAATCAGGGGTCAGATAAGAACTTTCAGTAATATTGTTTCTGAAGATGCCAGTTCACTGAATGCGATGTTTAAACAGGATTTAATATCCGCCAGCAGGAATATTGGAATTGGACTCTTTATTGTGATTTTATTATCGGCTTCAATTTTAATCACCTACACTATTTTTCTTTCCATTTCCATTAAGGATCCTCTCAGAAGATTAAATTCTTTTATCAAGGCACTTGTTCTGGGCCGGTTACCGGGTGAAATTTCTGACGAGGGAAACGATGAGATATACGAAATAAATATGATGCTCGGTAATTTTACAGGCAACCTCAAGGAAAAAGCAAGGTTTGCTGGAGAAATAGGCAGGAAACAGGAAGATGTAACACTTCCATTACTTAGCGAGGAGGATATACTGGGAAATGCTTTAATTGAAATGGGCAAATATCTCCAGGCTGCAAGGAATGAGGACCAGAAACATCAGGCTGAAAGTGAAAAAAGAAGATGGATCAACGAAGGACTGGCAAAAATTGAAGAAATACTGAGAATTCACAGTAATGATCTCAACATACTTGCTGATAAGGTTATACAAAATCTGGTAAAATATCTTAATGCCAGTATTGGTGCCCTTTATCTTACAAATACGGATGATGAGAATATACTTGAGCTTGCTGCAGCTTTTGCATTTGACAGGAAAAAATACCTTACGGATACTGTTCGTCTTGGCGAAGGTCTTGTTGGAACATGTGCTATTGAAAAGCAAAAAATTTTCCTCACAGAGATCCCGGAAGAATATCTTCGGATAACTTCCGGCCTGGGTGATACCAAACCCCGTTGTCTGCTTCTGGTACCGCTGAAGCTGGAAGATCAGTTGTTAGGTGTTATTGAGATTGCATCCTTAAATATCCTTCAGGAACATGAGGTTCTTTTTATTGAAATTATCAGTGAGAGCATTGCATCAGCCATCTCTTCTGTCAGGATCACCATGAGAACCAGCCTGTTGCTGGAACAATCCCAGCAACAGGCACGGGATATGGCTGAACAGGAAGAGAAGATGAGGCAGCATGTAGAAGAATTACAGGTAACACAGGAAGAATCAGCAAGGCGCGAATCAGAGATCTCCGGTATCCTCAACGCTATTCATAATTCCTCACTGGTTGCAGAATATAATATGAATGAGGAACTTATCAATATCAATGATAAATTCCTTCTTCTTCTCGAAACACATAAGGATCATATCATTGGTAAAAAATACCATGAAATCCTTGGGATTAGCCGGCATACTGAAACCTATAAGGAATTCTGGCAATTGCTGAGGGAGGGAAAAACGCTTTTCAAAGTGGAGAAAATCAAACTTTTTACCGGAAATGAAATATGGCTTCAGCAGACATATGCTCCCATACCTGATAAAGATGGCGTCCCATTTAAAGTTCTGAATATCGCAATAGATATAACGGAGACAAAAATCCAGCAGGAATCACTTGAAAAACAGTCAGGCGAAATTAAAAGAGCAAATATTGAAATGCAGTCTTTCAGTGATGCTGTTGACCAGGCCCTGATTAAATGTGTATATTCCCCGGCCGGTCAGATTCTTGAAGTCAATGAGAATTTTGAAAAAGTAACAGGCTTTTCAAGAAGGGAAATGATCGGAAAGAATAACCGGACATTCCTTCAACGAACAGAAAGAGAACAGTTTGAAAAGATCTGGAATGATATCATGAAAGATAAACCATATAGTGGTGTGATCAGAAGAACAAAACCTACCGGAGAGGAAGTCTGGATCATGTCCACATTTACTCCGGTAAAGGATGAAAATGGTGCGATTTTTAAAGTTTACTATCTCGGACAGGATATCACCGAAAGAAAATTGAAATATCAACTTCTTGAAGAAGCAAATAAAGAAATCGACAGACTTAAAAGAATTGTAGACGAAAAATAATCACCAGTAATCTCCGGTTTTCACGAATGTTTGGAATCAGTATTGAGGAAACAAATACCCTGATCAAAGCTATATACAGTCATTATCAGATTGACCTGTCAGGGTATACACTCAACCACCTGCGCTTCAGGATAAGGAAAATCCTGGATAAACATTTCTTAAACAAAACAGGAATCCTGATTAATCGGCTTATTGATGATGAAGTCTTTTTTGATGATTTTCTTTATGATATTTCCGGTGGATCTACCGAGATGTTCAGGGACCCGGATGTGTGGTTGATCCTGAGAAACACAATTCTTCCTTCCATATCTGAAAAATCAGACCTGTTAACAATATGGTTGCCACGTTGTGTTTCCGGTGATGAATTATTTTCCATCGCCATCTTGCTTGAGGAGACAGGACTGATGGCAAGATCTTTCATCCATGCTTCCACTCTGAGCTACCGAAGCCTTGAAATAATCAGCTCCGGTATTTTTCTCAAGGATAAAATGGAAGCTAGTATAAATAACTATCACGGTTCGGGAGGCATGAATAATTTTAATTCATATTTTCACTTAAAAAATAATCTTATCGAACGTGAAACCTCATTGATCAAGAATGCCAGAATTAAAAAACAGTCACTTAATCTCATCGGAATACCTGGTCTGTGTGATATTATTCTTATACGTAATCAGCTGTTATCCTTTAAACAGGAACTCAAAAATAATATCCTGAACAGGGTGACAGGTGCGTTACAAAATGGTGGATACCTGATCCTTGGTGAAATGGAATCACTGAAAGATTGTGATATTTCAAATCAATTCAGTCATATTTTTACAAAAGAAAAGATATACTTGAAAACATCATGAATTTGTATGCCCTGATGATAGGTGGTTCAGCCGGAAGTTTTCATACCGTGACAGGCATCCTTAAGAGTTTGCCGGTTCATACTGATTTCCCGGTTTTTTTATGCTTGCACAGGTTGAAACAGTTAAGTATGGGTTTCCGGGAGGTTCTGCAGGCTAATTCCTCATTACCTGTGGTTGAACCTGAAGATAAAACACGGGTTTGTAATGGTATTGTCTACCTTGCTCCTGCAAATTACCATATGATGATCGAAAACGATTTCAGAATTTCTCTTTCAACTGATGAGCCAATATACCACTCCAGGCCATCCATTGACCTTTGTATTGCCTCAGCAGCTGACACCTATCATAAAAACATGGCCGGAATACTTTTATCCGGTGCCAACCGTGATGGCACGAAGGGCTTCGCTGAATTAAAACGACATAATGGCCTGTGCATAATCCAGGATCCCCATGATTGTGAAATAAGTACAATGTGTACATCAGCTTTAACTGCTGTAAAACCAGACAAATTATTAAATACCAATCAGATCATTGAATTTGTATCTTTGTTAAAAAAATAGGTCATTTATGTTCAGGAAAGATAAATATCGGACCTTGATGATTATTGCCTTTATCGTTCTTACATTATGTTCCTTCATTCTCTTTATAACATTATGGAATAATATCAATCTTAACCAGCAAGTGGTAATAGGCAATATTATATACCTTTATCTTTTCCTGATTTTCGCCTGTGGTGTTGTTATTTTCCTGATCTCTATCTTACAGATCAGTGAGATTCATATGGGCCATTCAATCCAGGATAAACCGGAAACTGCAATTGAATCAGAAGAAATTCCTAAATCCGGCATAGAATCTATGATTGCTCCATACGACATCGATATTGATGATCTTGCATCTTTCGTTGTGCCAAAAATAGATTTTAAGGAATCTTTAGACGGTTATACTGAGAAGATCCTGCAGAATCTGGCAAAAGAATTTGATATCGTGCAGGGAGTGTTTTACCTGAAGGATGAAAAAGATACTGAATTCTATGCCTCAAGTACATTTGCCTGGGCTTCAGAAAAGCCACCGGCTTCATTTAAAGCAGGAGAAGGTCTGACAGGACAGGTAGCAAAGAACAAAACGATCATGAACATTAATCATATTCCTGAGCATTATATGATTGTAGTCTCAGGACTGGGATCCGGTTCTCCGATAAATCTGCTAATTGTTCCTTTGTTGGTAAATAAGGATACTATTGGTATCATAGAACTTGCTTCTTTTAAGAATTTCGACGATCAGGCTGAATGGACATTGAAAAACCTTTCCAAAATCATTGCCAATGGGATCATAACAAAACGTAAAGCTCATCAGGAGAAAAAATGATAACACCAGATAAAAAGGCCAATGGTTTAATCAAATTACCAGATAAGCGCACAGCAATTATTATTGCTGCCATTACCGGACTGGCATTCCCCTTTTTAACCATTTTTATTATCCTGATTCATCACCAACTTAAAATAAGTCTTTCCGAAATCCTCAGGTTACATGTAACCCATCCTGAAATTTTTATTCTTTACCTTATTCCCGTAATGCTGGCTTATGTTATTTATTATTTTCTAAAAATAAGGGATTATGATATCTCTGTGTACAAGAATCTGATCGATAGTAAAGATAAAATCATTAACAAGAATGCCTATTTTGCAAAAGAAATCGGGGAAGGCAATTATGATATAAGAATAGAACCTGAAGGAGAGCATGATATTCTGGGCAAATCTCTTCTCGTAATGAGGGAGAATCTTCTGGCCAATCACAAGAAAGAATCAGAGCAGAATTGGATATCTGAAGGAAAAAACCTTATCTCCAATATCCTGAGAATCTATAATAAGCTGGAAGAACTTGGAGATTATGTTCTTGAGCATCTGGTAAAATATATTGATGCCATTCAAGGTGCTATTTACCTGTACCATGAAGAATCAAATAAGCTTGTAAGTTTATCAACGTTTGCTTACAGTCGAAAGAAATACAAGACAAACGAGTTTCCACTTGGTTTCGGATTGATCGGCCAGTGTGCATATGAACGGGACTATATTTACCGGACCGAAATCCCGGAAGACTACTTTACCATCTCATCCGGTTTACTGGGTGATAAAAAACCATCCAGCCTATTACTGGTACCCTTGATTTCAGACGATCATCTGCAGGGTGTTATGGAGATAACATCACTCCATGAAACGATCCCTGACCTGACTATTACGCTGGTAAAAGAATTAAGTGAGATCATTGCCAGAACAGTATTCAATCTCAGGATTAACCAGAAAACTGAACAACTGCTTGCAGAATCGCAGAAGATGACGCTTGAATTAAAGCAGAATGAGGAACAGTTGCGGGAAAACGCCGAGATCATGGAGGCCACTCAGAAAGAATTACAAAAAACGAACCAGCAACTGGAAGCTAAGATTCTTGAGGTGGAAAATGCCCAGAAAAGATTGCACTGGTTGCTTGAAAATGCCAGTGAGATTATCTCCATATATGATAAAGATCTAAAAATCATTTACATAAGCCCTTCTGTCCTGAACATTCTTGGTTACTCCCCGGAAGAAATGATGAAAGGAAAAGATTTTGAACGTCTTTCACTGGAAGGTCAATCCAACCTGAAATCACTTTTTCAACATATTATTGAAAATCCTGATGAATTTCCTACGATACAATATACTTTCGTCAGGAAGGATGGTCAGATTGTTTTTCTCGAAACAACAGCAAGAAACCGCATTGATGATCCAGCTTTAAATGGAATTATTTTGAATTCACGTGACATCACCGAGAAGCGCCGAGCAGAAAAAGAAGAGCGTATGAGAACCAGGATGCAATCATTATCTGAAAACAGCCTCGACATGATTATCCGGCTCAGCCTGGAAGGAAGGTTCTATTATGCCAATCCTGTAATTGAAGATTATACCAGTAATCAACCCAAAAACATAATCAACAAAAATATTTCGGAAATTGAGCTTCCGGATATTCTGGGAGATTATTTCAACAAGACTCTTCACTCAATAAAATCAAACCCGGTTAAAAGTAATCAGTTGCTGACCATCCCCCTTACTATTGGAGAAAAGCACTCAGAAAGGATTATGAGTATTGATGCGATACCTGAATTCAGCGACCATGAACTTGAAACTATTCTATTTGTGGGGCATGATATCACAGAGGCAAAACGCATTGAACAGGAACTCCAGATAAAGAACAGGAAGATAGAGGATAGTATCAACTATGCCCAGCGTATCCAGAGCAGTATATTACCAGGGATAAAACAAATACAGAAACATTTTTCACGTTCATTTATTTATTATAAACCAAGGGATGTAATCAGTGGCGATTTCCCGTGGTTTTTCCCAAAATCAGATGTTATTTACCTGGCAGCGGTTGACTGTACCGGCCATGGTGTGCCGGGTGCATTATTATCATTCATTGGATATTTCCTGTTGAATAACCTGGTCGACCGTGACCGTGATTATACAGCAGGTGAGATCTGTGACCTGTTGCATCAGGGTGTTCGATACACCCTGAAGCAGGATTCGGAAGATGCGGATGCCAGGGATGGAATGGATGTTGCATTCCTAAAAATTATTCCGGCCAGACAGGAACTTCAGTTTTCAGGTGCACACCGCCCACTTTACCTGTTAAGAAATAAAGAACTTATTGAATATAAAGGGGATCGTAAGGCCATTGGAGGAATACCAAGTAAAAAAAGAGCTGAAGAGAATTTTACAAATCATGTTGTTCAATACCAGCCGGGAGATAAGATTTTTTTCTATACCGATGGTTTGCCTGATCAACTGGGTGGTCCGGAAAATAAAAAATATGCTCCAGGAAGAATACGTGATATTATTTCCAAAAACCATCATTTTACAATGAATCAGTATTATCATCACTTCAGACAGGATTTCGAAGAATGGATGGGCAATGCAAAACAGATTGATGATGTGCTGATAATAGGGATTGAGTTCTAATTTAAAGCCAGTTAATCTCTTGAAAGCTTGATTGGTTTGTTGCAAATCAGGAAACATTTATTACCCTCTCTGTATAGGGCTGTAAAACAACTCCATGTCAATGTATTGGTGAAAACAATTAATTATTTCTCGTACCTGTATGCCAAATCGGCCAGCCTTCGGAGCAGGCAGGGATTCCGCCCCAGGCGGAGCCGTGTCAGACCCAGGTTGATCTGAGAGAATTTTTTAAAAGCCTTGTAATAGAAATAATTCCAAATTTCTAAGTTATGATAACGCCCCAAATTCACATAGCGGGATGAGGGAATGAAAAAATCCAAAGCCAATTAGTCTAAGACACCACCGGTATTTTAACCTCATTCTATTAATTTTACTAATTTAGTCTCAACACAAACATAATAATGCCAGCAAAACCCAAACAGGAAATAACCGGTTTTCTTGAATATGTCTTCGATCTCTACCAGTCGATGAAGACAAATGAAATAAAGCTGGTTTATGAGGGTAAGATTACCCATCAGATAACCAAAGCTTTCATCTCCCTGGCCGAAGCTCAAATGGAAGAAAATGAGGAAGCAGCCAGTGTTCAGCGTGTTGTTTTTCATGTTTTGGTTGAATGCCTTCAAAATATCAGCAGACATGCCGATGTTTACGAATCAGGCAATTATCTTTATTCTGGAAAAGGAATTTTCCTGGTGAGCAACACTGCTGAAGCTTTTCAGATCACAACCGGGAATGCTGTTTTAAAGGAGAAAATATTGGTATTAACAGAAATGTTAGACAATATTAATGAAATGGATGATTCCCATCTGAAAGATCTTTATATGAAACAAATGAGGGATGGAACCCTGTCAGAGAAAGGGGGAGCAGGCCTTGGACTGATAGATATACGGCGAAAAACCGGGAACAAACTTGAATATCATTTTCTGCCCTTAACGGATAAATTATCTTTTTTTCTTTTAACAGCCATCATACCCAGAATTAAATAAAATTCCCCTCATGGAACCATTGAAAATTGATAAAACAGATGACACTCCGCAGGTAATACTTGATGTGGATAATGAATTTTTTGAAATTGCAGGAAGATCACTTCCGGAAGATGTTAATACATTTTATGAACCGGTCCTCAGGTGGATTGAGGAATATGCACATAATCCGGCTCAAAAAACAGTTTTTAACTTCAAACTGACCTATTTTAATACAGCCTCATCCAAAGTAATACTCGATATTCTTACAATGTTTGAGGAAATGATTGAAGAAGGCCATGATGTGCTGGTAAAATGGTTCTATCTGGAAGATGATGAAGACATGCAGGAAGCCGGAATGGAATACTCGGAAATGATCAGGATTCCTTTTGAAATAATAAGCTATTGAGATATTCTAATAGTATTTAATCCTACAATATTAAGTGCATTAAATATTGAATAACCATGAGTGAGGAGATCCTGAAAGCCCTGATGCAACTTTTCGCACTTATCACCAAGCAGGATGGTGGAGTGGAGGAAGAAGAGCAAAGGTATGTCAGGAGTTTCCTTAAAAGGCAGATAGCAGATACTAAATATGATGAATATTATTCACTTTTTAAAGAATATGCCGGTTTAAATGACCTTGATCAAGATAATTCGGGATCAAGAGAAATCAAGCTCACTTCTGTTCTCGATTCTGTAAAGATTCTTGGTATCTGTAAAAAAATTACCAGTACACTTAACCAGACACAGAAAGTAATTGTACTGGTCAGGTTGTATGAGCTGGTAAACGCGAATAGAAAATTCACCGATCAGAGAATGGCCATCATCACAACGGTGGCTGAAGTGTTCAAGATTGATAAAAATGAAAAAGCCGACATAGAATATTTTGTAACAGGAAATTCTCCTGAAAAGATTAATGGGAAGAATTTTCTGGTTATTAATGATGACGGGGATATCCCACCTGATTTCCTTCACATCCCAACAGAAAAGATCGATGGTGAGATAATTATCCTGATGATCCCCAGTGTCGGATTATATTTTATTAAATATACAGGTAACGAAGACATTTATCTGAATGGCCTGATCATCAGTAACAGGAGGATTTACCTGTTCGCCAGTGGTAGTACAGTCAAACTACCAAAAGGCATGCCTGTCTATTACAGCGATGTTGCCTCACATTATCTCCAAGATAAAACCACCATACGGATCTCTTACCAGGTTCAGGATATCACTTATCTCTTCCCTGATGGTGTACCCGGTATCAGGAACATCAACTTCTCAGAAGGACAGGGCAAACTTATTGGTATTATGGGATCCAGCGGATCGGGCAAAACAACCCTGCTGAATATATTATCAGGCCTTACACCACCCACCACCGGCAGTATTATTATAAATGGTGTTGATCTTTACCAGGATAAGGCAAAACTTCAGGGAGTAATCGGACTGATCCCGCAGGATGATCTTCTGATTGAGGAGCTCACAGTTTTTCAGAACTTATACTTTAATGCAAAACTTTGTTTCCGGGATAAGACAAATGAAGAGATCCGGGAATTAACCGATAAAACACTGGCAAGTCTGGGCCTCGGAGAGATCAGGGACCTGAAGGTTGGATCACCTTTTAACAAATTCATTTCCGGAGGCCAGAGAAAACGTTTGAATATTGCGCTGGAACTGATACGGGAACCTTCCATATTATTTGTTGATGAGCCAACATCCGGATTATCTTCAAGAGATTCAGAGAACGTGATGGATCTCCTGCGTGAACTGGCTCTGAAAGGAAAACTTGTGTTCGTAGTCATCCACCAACCCTCTTCCGAGATCTTTAAGATGTTTGACAATATTGTTTTCCTGGATATCGGAGGATACCTTATCTATTATGGTAATCCGGTTGAAGCAATTATGTATTTCAAAAGGATCGATGCCCAGATAAACAGTGATATCGGTGAATGCCCTGTCTGTGGTAATGTTAATCCTGAGATGATCTTTAATATCATTGAATCCCGTGTGGTGGATGAGTTTGGTAATGATACCGAGGAACGGAAAATGATACCCGAAACCTGGGCGAGAACTTTTTCTGAGCAGGAGAAGATTACCACCACGGAAATTGTTACTGAATCACCACCCAGGAACCTGCGGATTCCTGGCTGGTTATCACAATTCGGAATTTTCTCAATCCGGGATTTCCTTTCCAAAATAAGCAACCGGCAGTATGTCCTGCTAACCATGCTTGAAGCGCCGGTCCTTGGATTCATCCTGTCCTATATCATCCGCTATATTGCCGATCCTAATTCCGATATATATATCTTCAGAGAAAATGAAAATATTCCTGTTTACATTTTTATGAGCCTGATCGTTGCTCTCTTTCTCGGACTTACTGTCAGCGCAGAAGAGATTTTCAGAGACAGAAAAATGTTGAAACGCGAATCATTTCTCAGTCTGAGTAAATCATCCTATTTATTATCCAAGATTCTTATCCTTTTTCTAATCTCAGCAATACAGGCAATTACATATATCCTTATCGGGAATACCGTTCTTGGCATTAATGGAATGACATTTTATTACTGGTTTGCCCTCTTTACTACGGCAGCATGTGCCAACCTGATCGGTTTAAATGTTTCAGCTTCTTTTAATTCAGCAATCACCATTTATATCATCATCCCCCTTATCATGATCCCCATGATGGTGCTGAGTGGCGCCATGTTCAGTTTTGATAAGCTCAACAGGGTTGTCGGTAGCGTTGATAAGGTTCCCTGGATCGCTGAAATTATGCCAACAAAGTGGTCATATGAAGCACTGATGGTACGCCAGTTCAAGGATAATCAGTTTCAAAAACAATTCTATCCTATTAAAAAGGCTGAAAGTGTTGCGGATTTTAAACAGGTATATCTGCTTCCTGAATTAAACAACCGCCTCGAAAAAAACAGAGATGAATTTGACTTGAAAGGTTCTGTTAGTGAAACAATAAATGATCTGGTACTCCTGAAAAATGAGATCAGCAAGGAAAATATTCTCGTTCCTGATATAATTTTTCAAAATGTTGAAGATATTTCACCGGAAAAGATAAACGGGAAATTACTAGACCAGATTAAGCTTCATCTTGAAAAACTGGATGAACACTATTCCAGGGAATTTGTGACGGCTACGAACCAGAGAGAAAATATGGTTATGTACTTTATGGAACAAAGACCGGGATTATACAACCGCATGAAGGATATGTATCATAATGAGACCGTTGAGGAACATGTGAGAAAAGTCTTTGAAAAGAATAAGATGGTTGAATACAGGAACGGACTTATTCAGCAGATCGATCCTGTTTATAAGGATCCTTTCCCCCGGAACTGGTTTGGCTTCAGATCCCATTTCTTTGCACCAAGAAAATATTTTTTAGGAAGGTACTTTGATACATACTGGTTCAATATGGGATTTATCTGGTTTCTGACCATCCTTTTCTACATCACCTTGTATTTAGACCTTTTAAAAAAACTTGTACAGGGATTCCGGAAAAACTAAGATTCAGGACTTACCCCCCATTGGTTCTCCCCTCTCTCTCGAGAGAGGGCAGGGGGGTGAGTACATATTTAATTTTCACCCGGATTGCAATCTCTTCATTAAAAAGAATTATTTTTAATTTTGTTTTTCTTACATATAACTACCAAATACCATGTTCAGACAATTAATCTTTCTGTATCTTTCTGTTCTGGTGCTCTTTTCCTGCCAATCCAGGCAGGGAAGACAGCCGGGTGCTGAATTTGAAGTTCCTGATTCAGTGCTGATGACAGAAACCCTTACCATCTCCAGTGAAGCCCTTGAGGAAATTGTGCAGAACGTATCATCCCCGATTGAAATGGCTGCGCTGATAAAAGAGCTTGGCATACCTTTTTCAACCAAATATCTGTCCACCACCGATTACGTTGACAAATACAATACAAGCTTTAAGATGGCATACAGCCTGGGAGTGTTCGGTGCTGATCTCGGATACCTGAATATTTATGACAAAAGCACACAGATTGTTGACTATCTTACCGCCATCAATAAACTTGCCGATGGCCTTAAGGTCGGCCAGTTTTTTGATTTCAACACCCTTAAAAGGCTGGCAACAAGCCGGGAAAATATCGACTCTCTGATGTTTATCTCTGTCAACAGCTTTAATAACATGGATTCCTATCTCAGGGAAAATAACCGTGGCCATCTCAGCGCCCTGATGATTGCCGGGACATGGATTGAGGGAATGTACTTAGTCACCCAGGTTGCTGAAGAAAAAAGGAGTAATGAGCTTAATGAAAGGATAGGGGAACAAAAGATAAACCTGAATAATATTATGCTTATCCTGAACAACTATAAAGACCATGAAGCCATCGCTGATATGATCAAAACCCTGTCTGAATTAAAAAATGAATTTGATAATATAGAGATTACTTATAAAATGGGTGAACCGGAAACAGTAGAACAGGATGGTATGATCATGATTGTTCAAAAAGAGGAAAGTGTCGTAAATATAACCGATAACCAGCTTAAAAATATAATCCGTAAAACAGAACAAATCAGAAACCAGTTAATTTCTATATGACATGAGACGATATATACTGATATTCTTTGCATTATTCCTGTCTGCACAATTATTTCCACAATTCAGCTCAGATTTTATTGAACAATGCTCTGCAAACTCAGGAAAAGATGCAACCTATTTAAAAGATTTCCAGGTTATTCTGGAAGCTGCACAACCCAGCCAGCTCCCTCCTGTTGCCAGATACCCTCTTGTGCTAAGCAAGAACAATATTTATCGCTTTTCAATCTGTACGGCAGAAGGATCAAACGGAAAAGCTATTCTTCAGCTATACGATAGTAATAAATTAATATTCAGTTCCTACAATAAAGATACAGGTGAGGAGTATAATCCTTTTAACTTCATGTGCCAGAAAACCGGTATTTACCATGTATTTATCTCTTTCCAGGAAGGTAAGGAAGGACAGGCAGTGGGCATATTGTCATATGTGACGAAATGAATACTTACCCCCTTCCCTCTCTAGAGAGAGATAGGGGTGAGTTCATAATCAGCTCATCACTACCACAAGGATAATCAATCCGATAAATATCCCGAACAGGATCTCTCCAAATAATCTCGACCTTATTGAGAAAAAATAGAAAGTAAGAATATAAGAAACCGGCAGGGCAAAAAAGTACATTAACTCAATAGAGTGGTTGAACAAACCAAAAAATAATCCCAGAACAAAGACAAAAATCCAGAAAATAAACCTGTAATATATTCTTGCATAAATTTTTAATCCCTGGTAAACCCTTATCATTAAACCACTGGCCAGCAGGATTAACAGAAACAGAAATGCATAATTGATAACAACAGGCATGTTGAGATAATCAAATCCCCTGGTAATATTAAAATTCATTACGATTTTTCCGAAATAATCGGGTATATTTTTATTGGTGACGTATAAAACAGTTACTAGAAACAGATAGGGCAAAATGAAACCGACAATAGTAAAAACCCATTCTCGCCACCCGGGTGTTTTTAATATTGTCAGAGCAATCCAGATAATTACCAGGAAAGCAGCAGCCTTTGAATAAAAAAAGCTCCCAATTGAAATGAGTAATGCTGCTTCAAAATATTTATATGATAATTTTTCTTCTTTATAGGAAGCCAGCAATAACTCTATCGATGGAATGAACAACGTCACCGCCAGGAGTGCCGGATTCAGGTCATGCAGGGGGAGATAAGTGCTGCAGATGAATCCATAGAAAAGGGTCATAAGATAGGTTCGTCCTTTGAGGAGAATGAACCTGGTATTGATCCTGCTGAGCCATAACGCATTAATTATCAATATTATAAATGCTGCAATCTTCCGGATGATTATTTGGTTCTGTGAAGCATTATTTATGAAATGCCAGAAGGGCATTTCATACAGATCAAAGGTTATATTGATATTATCGGGATTTATGAAAGATCTGAGCCAGATCAGGCCGGTGAGAAGCGGAATGATTACAATCAGTGCAGGTTGATTACCCTTGAACAGTTTCAGCATGGGCAATGGTCAGATTTGGGATTCATCATAAAGATCAAAGCCAATATCTCTGCGGCAATATTTACCTTCAAAATTGATCAGGTCAGCATTCCTGTAAGTCCTGGCAAGTGCTTCCATCATATCCGAGCCATAGGATGTCACAGCCAGAACCCTTCCTCCGCTTGTTACGATCTTTCCTTCAGAAATAGCAGTACCTGCATGAAATATGATACTGTTTTTCACGTCATTGAGGTTATGGATTTCCTTTCCTTTTTCATATTTACCCGGGTATCCACCTGAAACAAGCATCACAGTAATAACTGTACGACTATCAATTTCAATTTTTTTCCTCTTCAGTTTTCTTTCAGCCACTGCAATGAACATCTCGAGCAGGTCGGACGATACCCTGGGGAGGACGACCTCAGCCTCAGGATCTCCCATTCTCACATTGTACTCCACCACATAAGGATTACCTATCACATTCATCAACCCAAAATAGAGAAAGCCCCTGTAATTAATCCGTTCTTTTTTCAAGCCCTGTACGGTAGGTTTAATGATCCGTTCCTCTACTTTTTTCAGGAAAACCCTGTCTGCAAAAGGAACGGGTGAAACAGCACCCATGCCTCCAGTATTCAATCCCGTATCCCCCTGTCCAATTCTTTTATAGTCTTTCGCCTCCGGGAAAATAATATATGAATCCCCATCTGTCAGTATAAAAACCGATAGTTCAATACCGGCAAGGTATTCTTCAATGATCACATTTTTACTGGCCTCCCCGAACATCCCTTCAAGCATGGACTTCAACAATTTTTCAGCTTCAGCGATGGAATCACATATCAGGACACCCTTCCCTGCAGCCAGGCCATCTGCCTTTAAAACATAGGGAGGTTCCATAGTCTTCAGGTAATCGATCCCCCTGTCATAATCATTCAAGGTAATGTTCTGGAATTTAGCGGTTGGTATATTATGGCGTGTCATAAATTCTTTTGCAAATTTCTTACTCCCTTCGAGCATGGCCCCAGCCCGGGTGGGGCCAATAACCTGGACTTTTTTCAGACTGTGGTCTTCTCTGAAAAAATCAACAATCCCTCCAACAAGTGGTGCCTCAGGTCCCACTACAACCATATTGATCTGCTCTTTCAGGACAAATGATCGGATTGCATCGAAGTCTTCCACCCCGATATCCACATTTATCCCCGGTTCACGTGTTCCGGCATTACCGGGAGCAATAAATAGTTTTTTTAATAGCGGGCTCTGTGCCACTTTCCAGGCCAGGGTATGTTCCCGTCCTCCGGAGCCGAGGATGAGTACGTTCATAGGGTAATAAATTTTACTATGTAAACTTAATGAATTATTGAGGATCTCAGGAATGTTTACCGGGAAAAATCTTTGATTTGAGATTAGTTGATTAACGATTTATGATCTGAAAAACTTCTAAAATTGCAAATCGTTAATTCATTAATCCTAAATCATAAACATTTTATGACTCTTTAAATCCAGGTTACTGGAAGCTTGATCATGGTCACAGGGAGCCACAGAGATGATAAGAGAACTTACGAGTTGTTACTCTGTGTAACTCACTTATTCTCCGTGATCCTCTGTACCCGCCAAAAAAAAAAGTCCGGCTATCAACCGGACCAGCATCAAAGAATATATGGCGCCCGGCATCACCGGGCAATGTCAGCCGATCTTCCTGAATTCATATTGTTCGTTCAGGCTCTCAAGCACCCTGGGAAGTACATAAGAAAGGTTGGGTTCCGCTTTTACAGAATCATGGAACACAACAATAGATCCGCCTCTGACGTTTTCCAGTACATTTGTGAGTACTTTTTCAGGTGATACCGTTATGCTGTAATCCTGACTGAGGACATCCCACATAACGATCTGGTAGTTATCTGAAAGATATTTTATCTGGGATGCTTTAAACCTTCCATATGGAGGCCTGAAAAGATTCGATGAGATGAAGGAGCCTGCAAGTGCAATATCATTAAAATATTCGGTGTTGTCCATCTGCCATCCTTTCAAATGGCTGTATGTATGGTTTCCGACCGAGTGTCCCTCATCAAGGATACGCTTATATATATCAGGGTGCTTCTCAACATTCTTACCAAGGCAAAAGAATGTACCTTTTGCTTCATAATCCCTGAGTGTATCCAACACCCACGTTGTTACCCCAGGTGTTGGCCCGTCATCAAACGTCAGATAGACATGGTTATACTCCTCCTTCTCCTGTTCTTTAAACCTCCAGATAAGCTCAGGAAAAAGCTTCATCAACAATATCGGTGTCTTTACAAAAAACATATGCTATATACTAACCGCCAAGAGAGTATAAATTTACAAATTCTTCGAAAATATCCAACTGTCTGTTCTTTAATTCTTCCTGACCATATTGTTCCGGCAACCTGACAAGTTCCTGCAATATGTGCATCCTGATCTGTTTTTCATAATCAAGATCCACCATCAATCGCCGGTCAGTTAACAAAAAGAACCTGGCTTCTTCCGTCATCACATCAGATAGTTGTACAACGAAATCACCGGCCGTTTCAGTATCGCCAATCCTGTAATAATTTTCAATGACCGGAAGCATGAAATAGTCAAATGGTACGCGGCTATGAGGCAGGATCTCCATACACCTGTCAAGGACAACTTTGGCTGAATCTTTTTTGCCTTCATTTATCAGTACCTGTGCAAGCCTTCCAAAGTTGTTCCGCATATTTGCCAGCATCCTGAGATTATTTTCATCCAGGTAAACAGTACTATCGGTTACCCCTCCCCACCGGAATTTATTGATGAAATTATTATACATCAGGTCGGTATCCAGACGGCCCAGCTGTCCCTGCACCGATGGCTGATAAACCGGAACAATTCTGTATGCCAGTCCTTCCAGCTGAAAATAGTTGTGTAGATTCAGATACAGATCCCTTGCTACGGTAACGGCATAATAAATAGGCCTCTCCCAGTTATTATTATCAAGAAGGTCATAGACCATCAGCCCGTTTTTGTATATTTCTTCAGTATTCAGTTCCCATACCATATTGTCAATCCTGTCAGCCTTTGATCTGCTGAGTGTATTTGTTTCAAAAATCCTTGCCGTATCTATCTCGATCACGAATTTTTTTGCAGGTATATAATCTATTCTATCCCTGATATTTCCCAGTGTTTTTGTCCTGCTGTCTTCACTGCGTACAAAATCCATGGCATCTTTCAGCCTGACCGGACCGCTGATACGGTCGACAAGGTAAACCATATCCCGTTTCCCCATAATGTATTGATCATGACCCATGCCAAACGGCAGCGCATCGGAATCATATGCTTTTCTCGCCATCTGGTCTATATACCAGTCAGCGCCAAGGTAACTCAGGTTACACACCCGGATATCAGTTCTGACACCTTCCACCTCCTGGATATACCAGAGAGGAAAAGTATCATTGTCGCCATTGGTGAAAAGTATTGCATTCGGTTCACATGAATTCAGATAGTTCCATGCAAAATCTCTGGCAGTATAACGACCCGACCGGTCGTGATCATCCCGGTTTTCTTTAGCCATTATTCCCGGAACAACCACCAGGGTAAGAGTAAAGGTGAGGAGTCCGGGGATGATTCCCGGTATCTTTTTTTGTATGGTATCTGCTATAGCTAAAACTCCCAGTCCGATCCAGATTGTAAATGCATAGAACGAAGCGGCATATGCGTAATCCCTTTCCCTGGGCTGGAAGGGGTATTGATTCAGGTAGACAACGATAGCAAGGCCCGTCATCAGAAAAAGGAGGGTAATCACCCAGAAATCTTTTCTATTCCTTAGGAAATGAAAAACTAATCCGATAATCCCAAGCAGGAGAGGTAGCATATAATATTCATTTCTTGCTTTATTGTCGTTCATAAAAGCCGGGAGATGATCCTGTGGTCCCAGCCGGGATTCATCGATGAACCTGATCCCGCTGAGCCAGTTTCCCTTGAAAAATTCCCCATGCCCCTGCAGATCGTTTTGTCGTCCGGCAAAATTCCACATAAAATATCGCAAATACATATGGCCAACCTGGTATCTGAAGAAGAACCTGAGATTTTCCCCGAATGTTGGTTTTCTTCTCATTTCTGAATCACCATTCCTGTTGATGACATTGACGGGAATACCCTTTATCTTTCCCCATTTCTGATAAGCTTCCACATGTTCAGTATCCGTGCTCCACATCCGAGGGAAAATTGTAATAAACCGATTATCATACTCAACTTTTGGTCTCTGGTAGGTTACGACATATTTACCATCCTTCATGGTGTAAACTTTTTTCCCGGGATTTACTTCTACTATCGGTGCATTATAGTACTGACCATGATATAACGGGCTTGAACCATACTGCTCACGGTTTAAGTACGATAACAGTGAAAATACATTTTCCGGATTATTCTGGTCCATGGGTGGATCGGCTGCAGAACGGATCAGTACGGTGCCATAGGAAAAATAACCGATGACAATCATCGCCAGGGCCAATGTAATTGTATTCAGAACAATTCTCTGCTGCCTGTGAGTCCAGATAACCAGGTATACAAATCCAACGAATAAGGCAATAATAAATACAATAACTCCACTCTGATAAGGTAACCCGAAACCATTTACAAAAACCAGTTCAAAACCGGAAGCCAGTTTCACGATTCCCGGTATGATAATGTATAGCATAATGGCTAACAATAATACCGAGATCGCCAGTGAATATATAATACCTTTCCTAGTAACCTCATATTTCCTGAAATAATATACAAATACTATGGCGGGGATTGCCAGCAGGTTGAGCAGGTGTACTCCTATCGAAAGGCCCATCAGGAAAGCAATTAAAATGATCCATTTGTTTGCATGTTTTTCGTCCGCAATGTTTTCCCATTTCAGGATAGCCCAGAAAACAATTGCGGTGAACAGGCTTGAAGTGGCATATACTTCTCCTTCAACGGCTGAGAACCAGAACGTATCTGAAAATGTATATGCAAGAGCTCCTACAATTCCACAGGAGAAAATATTGATCATTCCTTTTAATGTCATTTCATTCCCCTGAAGAACAATTTTCCTAGCAAGGTGTGTGATGGTCCAGAAAAGGAACAGGATGGTGAAAGCACTTGCCAGGGCTGAAAGAATATTGATCATTTTGGCTACCTTACCCACATCACTACCTGCAAAAAGTGAAAAGAAACGCCCCAGCAGAAGGAAAAAAGGTGCCCCGGGAGGATGCCCTACCTCCAGTTTAAATGATGCGGCGATAAATTCACCACAATCCCAGAAGCTTGCCGTGGGCTCAATTGTCGACAGGTAAACAAATGCAGCTACCAGGAAAACAATCCATCCGAGAATATTGTTATAGAGCCTGTATCTGTTCATGATGCCTGGAGTGTCTTCTAAAAATCTTACAAAGAAACAGATTTTTAATGAATAGGGAGGATTTTTTAAGAAAATTTAAATAATGATATCTGCCAATGTTTTAAAATATTAATCTTATAGTGTCCAAAACAATCGCATACTTACTCCCACTAAAATCCTTCATAATAATAGTTACGAAGACAGGAGAATATATTTTCATACTCACCCTCCTGTCCCCCCTCTCTCCCGAGAGAGGGGGGAACCAAAGGGGGGTGGGTCCATGACAAACCTCCACTGCTTATTCTTCCAAACCTCTCCTGCATAATCAACACCAATACGCGTCTTTGTTATGAACCCATATTTTTCATGATGACCTTCCAGCCAGATCTTACCTGAACTGATAAGGCTTATTCCATAAAATGATCCGTCAATTTCTAACTCCCTGGTTATTCTTCCCGGTCCGGGGATATTTTCAAGACTTCTGATAAGTATGGCCTGAGGAATATTTTCCATGCCTGTTACAAAATTCAGCATCCAGTACATCCCATAAATCAGGTAGACATAGATCACACCTCCTTTATGATACATAATCTCAGTCCGTGATGTCCTCCCTTTACTGGCGTGACATGCCTGGTCTTCTTCCCCGCGGTAAGCTTCCACCTCCGTAATTCTGTTCCTGAATAATCTCCCATTGCTGTGCTTCCTGACCAAATATTTTCCGATCAGATCGGGAGCGACCTCAAGAACATCACGCTGATAGAAGGAATGGTCAAGTTTATGTAATGCCTTCATTACTGAGTTTTACAATAATCATTTATCCTATGTAAGAAGCACTGGTCGCAGTGATTCAGGATGATAGTTTTCCAGGGGACCAGGTTAACCTGGAATCCAGTTTTATGAGGATATAGTGTTTTTATGCACATTCGAGAACTTATACCCCGATAAACAACTGGGTTTGACCTTCTATACTTTATAGTTGTTATGGAAGTATGTCACAGCTTTTGCATTATTATACCATAAAACTTATAAACTTTCATACCTTTATACTTTCACACTTTTGCACTTTCACACCTCCTCTGCCTCATCCCTATTATTCTTTAACTACTATACTTACAATTAAATTCATTGAGACTATTGCTCCCCTTTAACAAGTGAGACTATTACCACATCACCGATAAATTCTTTTGGGCCGATTTACTTTTACTTTCTATCTCCTTGTTTTTCACTCCAAGAAGAAAAAGAGCAAAAAAGAATGAAAAGAAAGAAATACCGATGTGTGTTTCAAGTGTATCTTCATTCATCATGGATAAAAATCCAACCAGGAAAAAAACAACAAAAAAATAATCTGACCATTTTTTTTCGAGGAAGGCAGGGTATACCAACGAAAATATGATCCATAAAAAGCCGAAAATACCGAACGTCAGAAAAAAAGTAATATATTGATTATGAGCTCTCAACCTCCATTTCTGATCGAGCAGACTATCAGAATCTGTATAATAATCCTGGAAAGCCACGGATACATCGCCTGTTCCAACCCCAAGCCAGAAATGTTCTTTAATGATGTTAATACCGGCCTGAAGATAAAGTATCCTTTGCGTAACTGAATGCCCTGAAGGATTTCCTCCCTTTCTGAACCGGTCAATCTGCCAGATCACTTCATAAAGCTTTGCATACAGAGATGTTTTTCTTCCATAAATATAATTAGCTTTACCTTCTTCGATAAAATGTATGTCTTCAGTTGTCAGTTTCGATATCCCTACTGAATCCTTACGGAGTCCTTTTGAAGTCAAATACCTGATAATTGTAAACCGGATTTCATGACCCATTTCATCTTTACCAATATAATCCATTTTACTTATTTTATTCCATTCCTTGTTCAATTCCTCTTCAGAGATATATATCCAAACATAATAACCATTTTCTATATCCGAATTATTCAAATCATGCGTATATGGATTCCCATTGGCAGTATATAAATCCAGATCTTCCCTGTCAGGTTCTGTAATTGTATAAAAGCGGGTGATGGATTTTGTTATATATGCACATCCGATTAAAACCATTGTGATCATCATAACAGCCAGGAACCACTTCAATACTAAATGGCTAATTTTTGGTAAACGAATCCAGAACAAAATAAATCCTGTTATCAGGAATACCATCATGCCGGTTAGTGATTGAAGCAAAAACAAAAAAAATACTAACCATATCATAACTATCAAATAGCCGCTGAACTCCCACCGGTATAACCTGAATTCCTTTGATATCAGTAAATACAACAGGCAGAAAATGGCAATATCAATCAGGAGGGAAAGGCGGATATGACTGATAAACAGTGATATTTCATGAACGTTATGAAAATCGTATGGGATAACCTCAAACAGTATGAATGCACTGACAAGTGTACTTATCGTTATAAAAAATGAAAAAATTACAATGATCCATTTGAGCTGATATCTTTCTATCTGCGGTGTTGTCCCGATTATCAGAGGAAGGATGAGATATGGCAATTTTATCCTGAGGTCATGAAAGGCATAACCAAAATCAGAAGTTATGATTAAACCAAGAATATGTATGATATACACAGATGCAATGAGCCAGAGACTTTTTCGTTGCTTCAGTATTTTCCATTTCTCAACAAACTTTCCTTCCACTAACCAGTTTATAAGAAGAATTCCCTCCCCTATGCTGGTGACGGTTTCCGATAGTGGCAATCCTGCTGCCAGGGTTGCAAGGCCCAGCAGAAAAATTCCCCTGTGAGGTAATTTTCTTTCCGGCAATAAAAACTCAGTTATCCTTGAAGTGTTAATGATCATCAGATATTGAAACTAAATATTTTGAGTCATGCTTAAATTATAACTATTGAAAATGGACTGAAATCAATTCGTATATTTTTAAACGTTTCTCACAAATCAGTCTTTAAGCTGACAGAATTCCACCTTGGGCGGATAAGTTATTTGCAGATTATATCGTAGATTCAGGCAAAGTAAAGTTATGTTGTACCAATTATCTGCGGAGATCTGCGATAATACTTGCTTAAATCTGCGAGAACTTTATAGTTAAAGAAAAATTATTATATGTAAGCTACAACCTGTTATCTTTTTCAAATCATCCCGGTCATATACCAGATTAATTCATGTTATTTTCGTTATGTTTACACAACATATTAATAAACAATCGTTTAGTAAATGACCTAATAAATTATTGCGTTTGTTATTGATTTAATAAAAATAATTGTATTTTTGCGAACCACAAATTCAGGGATTGATTAATATAACTGGAAACAAACAGCATAAAGTGGATACTTTAAGTTATAAAACTATTTCTGCTAATAAGACTACTGTTCAGAAAGAATGGTTGCTGATCGATGCAAAAGATCAAATTCTGGGCAGGCTTGCTTCAACCGCTGCCAGGTTGTTGCGGGGAAAACATAAAAGAAATTTTACCCCGCATGTTGATTGTGGAGATAATGTAATAATTATCAACGCGGAGAAAATCAGGTTATCCGGAAAGAAACTGACCGGAAGGCAATATTACAGCCATACGGGCTATCCCGGGGGACAACAGATCAAAACTCCTGAGATGTTACTTGAAAAAAGGCCTGCAGCCCTGATTGAACAGGCAGTGAAAGGGATGTTACCCAGAAACAGGCTTGGCAGGCAGTTGTTCAGGAACCTTTATGTTTATGTTGGTCCGGAACATCCTCATGAAGCTCAGCAGCCGAAAACAATTACCCTAAACTCAATTAAATAAAAGTATGGAGGGAGTAAATACAACAGGGAGAAGAAAATCCGCGGTTGCCAGAATATATGTCAATGAGGGAAAAGGACAGATCATTGTAAATGACAGGGATTACAGGGAATACTTTACAACACATCAACTCAGGTATATTGTTGAACAACCGTTAACACTTGCTGAAGTAACCGGTAAATATGATATCAAGGCTAACCTTGATGGTGGAGGCCTGACCGGGCAGGCTGAAGCATTATGTTTAGCAATATCAAGAGCAATTATTAAAATAGATCCTGAGAAAAAACCTTTCTTAAAATCAAATGGATTGTTGACCAGGGATCCACGTGAAGTTGAGCGGAAAAAACCAGGCCGTCCAAAAGCAAGAAAAAGATTCCAGTTCAGTAAACGTTAATGGAATCGTTTGTTTAGCATCTAAACTGAAAAGACTCCGCTGGATGGACTACTTTTCAGTTGATCAATCAGAAAGTAAACAAATAATTATATTCAATGCCTAGAACAACTTTTGAAGAACTATTAAATGCAGGTGTTCACTTTGGGCATCTCAAGAGGAAATGGAATCCCAATATGGCTCCATATATATTTATGGAAAGAAACGGGATTCATATTATTGACCTGCAAAAAACTATTGTTAAACTGGATGAAGCTGCTGCTGCAATGAAGCAGATCGCCAAATCCGGCCGTAAAATACTATTCGTTGCAACCAAAAAACAGGCTAAAGATATTGTCTCAGAGAGAGTGAAGCAGATTAACATGCCATATGTAACTGAACGCTGGCCGGGAGGTATGCTGACCAATTTCCCCACTATACGGAAAGCTGTGAAGAAGATGGCTTCGATAGATAAAATGGCTACTGACGGAACTTTCTCAACCCTGTCAAAAAGGGAACGATTACAGATAACCAGACAACGTGCCAAGCTGGAAAAAAACCTCGGCAGCATTGCTGATCTGACCCGTTTACCGGCAGCTTTGTTCGTTGTTGATGTCGGAAAGGAATATATTGCTGTCCGGGAATCCATACGTTTGAGTATACCTGTTTTTGCCATGGTTGATACAAATTCAGATCCGAACATTGTCGATTTTCCCGTACCGGCTAACGATGATGCTTCCAAATCAATTTCCCTCATTATCAATGTAGTATGTACTGCCATCGAAGAAGGGTTGAATGAGCGGAAGCTTGAAAAAGAAAAAGAAGTCAGCCTGAAAGAGAAAAAAGGAGAAATGAAAGAAGAACTTGAAGAAGAACCAGAAGAAG
Organism: Bacteroides sp. SM23_62_1; assembly: GCA_001304505.1. Taxonomy (GTDB): domain Bacteria; phylum Bacteroidota; class Bacteroidia; order Bacteroidales; family SM23-62; genus LJUQ01. Next base: position 9,865 of record LJUQ01000001.1, on the reverse strand, counting down.
TTGAAGAAGAGGGAGAATTTGAGGAAGAAGAAGCAGACGAAGAAATTGCTGAAGAAGATTATGAGGAATCATCTGAAAAACTGGTCGAGGAAATTATTGAAATAAAGAAAACAACCGCCAGAAAAACTATTTCAAAAAAATCTGATGAAGTTTAAATTCTAACATTATAAATTTTCTAAAGATGGCTGAAATCACATCTGCTGATATAGTTAAACTGAGAAAATCTACCGGAGCCGGTATGATGGACTGTAAGCATGCGTTACAGGAAGCCAATGGTGATTTCGACAAGGCAGTGGAAATCATCAGGAAAAAGGGTAAGCTTGTAGCCAGTAAACGGGCTGATCGTGAAGCCAACCAGGGTGTCGTTCTTTCAAAAGTTGCCGGTGATATGAAATCCGGCGTTATGATTGTCCTTAATTGTGAAACAGATTTTGTGGCAAAGAATCAGGATTTCATTGGCTTTGCAGTTTCTATCCTTAACCTGGCACTTGAAAAACAACCCCAGGACCTAGAAATGCTTAAAACTCATAAAATATCAGGTAAGACTGTTAATGATGCCATTACTGAACAAATAGGTATTATTGGTGAAAAAATTGACCTTTCCTTTTACCAGAAACTGGCAGCCGAACATGTAACAGCATACATTCATCCCGGCAACAAGCTCGCCAGTCTGGTAGGGCTGAATAAACCGGTAAATGATCCACAAATAGGTAAAGATATTGCCATGCAGGTAGCTGCCATGGACCCTGTCGCCGTTAACCAGGATCAGGTTCCCAGAAATATCATTGAGAAAGAAATTGAAATTGGTAAAGACCAGGCCCGACAGGAAGGGAAACCGGAAGAAATACTTGAAAAAATAGCAACGGGGAAACTGAATAAATTTTTTAAAGAAAGGACACTCATCAACCAGCAATTTATTAAAGACAACAAGAAAACGGTTCAACAATACATCCGGGAAGCCGATAAAGATCTGGCTGTAACGGGATTTGTCAGATACGCCCTCACAGACTGATCCTGCAAGGCAAAAATCCGAAAAACCGCACAGAACATAATTAAATGTCTGTGCGGTTTTTTTGTTCCAATACTCTTCAAAAATCCGGAAATTCCTGTCCTGTAAGGCAGGAATTTCCACGTACCTGCAGGAAGCCTCTAAAATCTTTTTAATTTTACCTGATAAAAGATTAATTAAATGATCAAATATAAAAGAATACTTTTAAAACTTAGTGGTGAAGCCCTTATGGGGAAAAAAGGTTATGGAATTGATGAAACCAAACTAACTGAATATACCCAACAGATTTCAGAAATAAATAAAATGGGAGTTGAAATTGGTATTGTGATCGGCGGTGGTAACATTTTCAGAGGCCTCTCCGGGACAAAAAAAGGATTTGATAGGATAAAGGGAGATTATATGGGTATGCTGGCAACAGTCATCAACGGATTGGCAATCCAGTCTGCCCTGGAACAAATCGGAACAACAGCACGTTTATTTACAGCTATATCCATGACTCCAGTTGGAACTCATTTTAACGAGCATGAAGCAGTGTATGCTCTTCAAAACGGGGAAGTGGCAATTTTTACTTTTGGAACCGGAAATCCATATTTCACAACAGATACAGCAGCATCTCTCAGGGCCATTCAAATAAAAGCTGAAGTTTTATTAAAAGGAACACGTGTTGATGGAGTATATTCTGCCGATCCTGAAAAGGATAAAAGTGCATTAAAATTCGAGGAAATTTCTTTTGATGAAGTACTTGCACGCCAGTTACAGGTAATGGATCTGACGGCTTTTACACTGTGTATGGAAAATAATCTTCCCATACTGGTTTTCGATATGAATACTAAAGGAAATCTGAAAAAGATAGTCTCAGGATCCAAAATTGGTACAATAGTCAAAAATTAAATATCTTTACTCTCCAGACATACGATTACCCAACCTACTGTGCAGTTTACGTTGCCAGGTATTGATTGGATATACTGTTTGCAAAGCTATCAGAAATTCATGGGCGCTACGCAAATGTTTGATTATCAATCACAAGGCATTGTCGCATATTATGTTGATAAATAACATTACTATGGATGAATTAGTTGAGTTAATACTTGAAGACACGAGGGCTAAAATGGAAAAATCTATATCACACCTCGAGAATGAACTCATAATAATCCGTGCAGGTAAAGCAAATCCCCATATGCTTGATGGAATTATGATTAATTACTATGGCGCCCAGACTCCTCTTAATCAAGTATCTAACATCGGAACACCAGATCCACGAACCCTTGCTATTCAACCGTGGGACAGATCAATGATAGAAACTATTGAAAAAGCAATCATGCAGGCAAACATTGGTCTGAATCCGATTAATAATGGTGAAATCATTCGTATTAATGTTCCTCCCCTTACTGAAGAGCGAAGAAGAGACCTTGTTAAACAGGTTAAAACTGAAGGTGAAAATACCAAAATTGGTATAAGAAGTGCCCGGCGGGATGCCAATGAAGAACTCAAAAAAATGAAAAAAGAAGGGCTTGCAGAGGATGCAGAGAAAATAGCTCAGGAGGTAGTTCAAAAAATAACGGATGAATTTATTGAACAGATAGATAGAATACTGGAAGCCAAAGAAAAAGATATTATGACCGTTTAAGAATTTATATATAAACCTTCACTCCTTCCGTACAATTATTACATATATTAATCTCCTGCCTGTTTTTTAATATTTTTTTCCTGAAATTCATGTATTCCTGATTTTTCCATATTTCCAGAACACTTTGTTCCTTCAGATTCCCCAATTTGTAGTTTGCATTTTTATCAAAACAACATGGAACCACAAAACCATCTGTGGTAATAACCATTGTTCTCCAGAGCCTGTGACACCGGTTTTTTAATTTACCTTTTAATCTTAATGAACTCCTGCCATCTATTTCATACCTGGAATATCCGGGATTTTGCGGTATAAGATCCACCCCATCATCCGGTGTGATTATTTGTGCTGTTTTAATCCAGATCTTATCGGTACCGTTTATTTTACCTAGTCTTTTTATATCTTTCACCTGCTTTTCATTATATCTGAAAATAAGAAACTGAAATATAATTTCTGGTTTCACTGATGAGCTTTTCTTTTTAAGATCCGATAATTGCCTGGCTCCATCCAATAATTTCTTCAATGTACCACCACGCCTGTATTTCTCATATGTCGATTGATCGGCCCCATCAATAGAAATGATAAGCCTGTCCAACCCGGATTGGATGATCATTTCCGGATTTCTCCCAATCAGATGCTGCCCATTTGTAGAAGTGACTGTAAATATATTACTGGTTGCGGCAAATCTGATCATATCGAAGATTTTTTCATGTAGGAAGGGCTCCCCTTGAAAATACAGGATCAGGCAGATAGTGGTTAATTTCATTTCATTAATGATGCTTCTATAGTGTTCATAATCAATTGATTTATTCTGCCTGATTATCATTCCGGCACCAGTATGACATTGCGGGCATTTCAGGTCACACAGGATTGTTGGTTCAATCGTGATTGTGTATGGGACTCCCCAAACAACAGGTTTTTTAACGATTCCTGAAACAATGAAGGAAATTTCAATTAATATGAAATTCCAGATCTTTTTTAAAGATAATCTGGGCAGGAAAGTCATATATTGAAACATCTGATGAATAATTTAGGGTATAAAAAATATTCAGTCAGGACTATTTTTACCACCACCCCTACTGTGTGGGGGGTATCCTAATTTCATTTAAGGCTTCACGTAAAGTCCGCTAAGTCTTCACAAAGATAGCAAAGCTTTGATTAACAGACATATGATCTTTTCAAACTTGACGCTTTCTTTGCGTTCTTTGCGTGAAAAATTAGTTCTGACACAATTCCATGCCTGCAAAGCAGACAGACGGGTAAAAACGACACCAATTGTTATATCATTCAGTAAGAGTACAAAGAATAGATTTTGAAATTTTAATTTATCGTTAATCTGACTCCAGTAGCTGGTATAGTTCGTCCAGGTCTGGAGTCAGAATAATCTCTGTCCGCCTGTTTTTTTGTCTGGCTTCAGGGGTATTCGACGAATCTACTGGCAGGTATTCTCCTCTTCCGGAGGCAATGAACCGTTCCGGGTCAATACTGGAATTATCCAGCAGAATTCTTACAATGGAAGTAGCCCTTTTTACACTCAGATCCCAGTTATCATGGTAGGAAGGATTGCTCCTTACCGGAACATCATCTGTATGGCCTTCAACGGTGATGAAAATATCCGGAGTGTTTTCCAGAATCGGTGCAAGTTTTCTCAGGGCACTTACACCTCTTGGATCCACCTCTATACTGCCGGTTTTGAAAAGAAGTTTTTCTTCCATCGAAACATACACTTTACCATTTCTCACAGACACAGATAGCCCATCCTGTTGAAATCCATAAAGCGCTTCCGCAATGGTGTTCTTCAATGTTCTCATCAGTGAATCTTTTGCATACATAATGCTTTCCATTTCAATGAGCCGCTGGTTCCTTTCATTTAATTCTGAACGGAGTTTTTCAAGATCGCGCATCCTGTCACCAACATTCTGTTCAAGCTCTTTTAACCTGTCTTCTTTTAACTGAAGTTCCTCCTGTGTGCCTTGCAGCTCCGTAAGCAATCTTCGTGTCTCTCTGGAATGGCCGGTAATAATTGCTTCCTGTGTCTGTTGAAGATCTTCATAACGCCTGGTAAGATCAGCATAATCGTCAGAGAGTTTATCGTAGGATTTCTTTGTTTCTTCGGTTTTTGTTTCTAATGCTTCAAGTTCTTCCTCCAATAAAGATATTTTTGAATTCATCTCCGCATTATCGACAGAGAGCACCTCACTTTGCTCAAGGAATTTTTCACGTTCTGCATCGATTTTCTTGTTCTTATCTTCCAGTTCATGGAATTTTGCTATCGGAACACAAGAATTGAAAAAGAAAATGGACCAGAAAAACGTTATCATAAATAGTATTTTCCCCGTTTTTTTCATAATAGCCTGATTGTTCTGATTCAGAGCGAAATTTAAAAAAATAAGACAGACGAATAAAAAGTGATATTTAATAGTTATTAACTGAACAAGAAAACGAATATTTTTACAATCAATTTATCATTAAAAAAATACTCCCTATCTTTGGAGTATAAATCTTGATAGGTTTGTCTGGAAAGAAGTATCCCATACTGGATCATATAGAATACCCGTCGGATCTGAAAAAGCTTAGTCCCGATGAACTTGTATTGTTATGTGGAGAATTGAGGCAGTTTATTATTGACATTGTATCTTCTAATCCCGGTCATTTTGCCTCCAGTCTTGGTGTTGTAGAACTTACTGTTGCGCTTCATTATGTTTTCAATGCACCATACGATAAAATTATCTGGGATGTAGGTCATCAGGCATACGGACATAAGATCCTTACCGGCCGCCGAAAGGTTTTCCCCACCAATCGAAAATACAAAGGGATCAGTGGTTTTCCCAGAATATCCGAAAGTAAATTTGACCCATTTGGCGTCGGACATGCATCAACTTCTATTTCTGCTGCACTGGGTATAGCTGTTGCATCAAAATTTAACAGGATCGAAGACCGGCAGGTGGTGGCTGTTATTGGTGATGGATCCCTGACCGGAGGATTGGCTTTTGAGGGATTAAATAATGCAGGCATTGAGAAAACGAATCTACTGGTAATTTTAAATGACAATAATATTGCAATTGATCCCAATGTTGGTGCTATCAAAGAATACCTGTTAGATATTACAACATCAAAAACTTATAACCGTGTCAGGAATGAAGTTTGGAATCTGCTTGGTGCGATCAGTAAATTAGGTCCAAATGCCCAGCGTTATGCACAACAGATCGAGCATGGTGTTAAATCTATATTCCTGAAGCACAGCAATTTATTTGAATCCCTCAATTTCAGGTATTTCGGGCCAATTGACGGGCATGATGTGCTTCACCTGGTGGATGTATTAAAAGACCTTATGAATATTCAGGGGCCAAAGCTCCTCCATTGTAAAACAAAAAAAGGGAAAGGATTTCCTCAGGCTGAACTGAATCAGACTGCCTATCATTCCCCTGGAAAGTTCAATAAAAAAACCGGTAAGATCATTCATATTCACCCCTCCAAACCTCAACCACCAAGATACCAGGATGTTTTCGGTGTTACACTGCTTGAACTTGCGAGGAAAAATGAAAAGATCATCGGCATCACTCCTGCCATGCCTACCGGGTCATCCCTGAAAATCATGATGGATGAAATGCCTGATCGCACTTTCGATGTAGGTATTGCCGAACAACATGCTGTCACTTTTTCTGCTGGATTGGCTACAGAAGGTATGATCCCGTATTGTAACATCTATTCCTCATTTATGCAGCGCTCCTATGACCAGATCATACATGACGTTGCTATCCAGAACCTTCATGTGGTATTCTGTCTCGACCGTGGAGGACTTGTGGGTGATGATGGTGCCACCCACCATGGTGTATTCGACTTTGCCTATATGAGATCCATCCCGAATATAATCGTCTCAGCACCGATGAATGAAACGGAGCTTCGAAACCTTATGTATACGGCTCAGTTTAAGAACCATGGTCCGTTTTCTATTCGTTACCCGCGGGGTTACGGCGTAATACCCGACTGGCAAAAACCATTTACCGAAATAGAGATCGGTAAGGGCAGGGAATTACGGAAAGGAAATGACATAGCTATACTGACTATCGGCCACGTTGGTAATTTCGCTGCCTCTGCCTGTGAAAAGCTTGAATTCGAAAATATTCATGCAGCTCACTATGACATGCGTTTCGTCAAACCACTTGATGAAACTTTATTGAAAAAAATATTCAAAAAGTTTTCACAGATTATCACGGTTGAGGATGGTATTATCACAGGCGGTTTTGGTAGTGCTGTCATTGAATACATGAGTGATCACAACCTGCAAGCCAGCATCAGGCGCCTTGGTGTTCCTGATCGTTTTATCGATCATGGCACACAGCAGGAACTTTATCATGAATGTGGTTATGATGAGGAGGGAATCATAAGGGCCGTAAAGGAGATGATCAAACTGAAAGTATATTCAAAAGCAATTTAGAAGAACAGGGGGCTTTGCGGGTCCCTGTTCTGCTATATGTTAAATTCTATCCCCTGTGCCAGTGGCAGTTCCGAACCCCAATTAATCGTATTGGTTTGTCTTCTCATATATGCCTTCCATGCATCCGATCCGGATTCCCTTCCTCCTCCGGTATCTTTCTCTCCACCAAAAGCCCCTCCTATCTCAGCCCCGGAGGTACCAATATTCACATTGGCTATACCGCAATCACTGCCCATGCCCGACAGGAATTGTTCTGCCTCACGGATATTCAGTGTAAAGATGGCTGATGACAAACCCTGCGGCACATTATTGTTCATCTCTATGGCTTCGTCAATGGTATTATATTGTATAAGATATAGTATCGGGGCAAATGTTTCTTCCTGTACAATATCATAATGGTTCTCAGCTTCAACAAGTGCAGGGACAACATAATTTCCTGATGAATATTTCTCTCCTTTCAGGATCTGTCCTCCAAAAATTATCTTACCTCCCTCTTTTTTTACCTTCTCAAGTGCTGAAGAGAAAGCGTTCACAGCATGGATGTCGACCAGTGGTCCTATCAGGACCGAAGGGTCAAGTGGATTACCTATACGTTCGGCTGCACTATTGTACGCTTTTATTAAAGCATTTTTTACCTGGCTATATACCTTTTTTTGTATAATCAGTCTCCGGGTTGTTGTACAACGCTGCCCGGCTGTTCCGATAGAGCCGAAAACAATAGCCGGGATTGCCATTTCAAGATCTACATGGTGTGACACAATGATGGCATTATTACCTCCCAGCTCAAGGATTGTTTTCCCCAGTCGCTTTGCAACAATGGCAGCTGCTTTCTTACCTGCTGCTGTTGAGCCCGTTAAAGATATTAACGATAACCTTTGATCCTCAAGAAAATTATCCCCCAGGACCGATGATTTAGCAACAACAAGATTAAAGACTCCTTCAGGTACATTGTTTTCTTTTAAAACGTTACTTATAATATTTTGCGTTGCAATTGCAGTAAGTGGTGTTTTTGAACTGGGTTTCCATACAATTACATCTCCAGCAACGGCAGCAATCATCGCGTTCCAGGCCCAGACCGCTACAGGAAAATTAAATGATGTGATCAGGCCTACAATACCCAGAGGATGATACTGTTCATACATTTTATGCCGGGGCCGTTCAGATTGCATTGTATATCCATAGAGCTGCCTGGATTGGCCTACTGCAAAATCACAGATATCAATCATTTCCTGTACCTCACCAAGACCTTCCTGAATAATTTTACCCATCTCCAGAGTTACCAATTTCCCCAGATCATCCTTGTAATCACGAAGAACATTTCCTATTTGTCGTACCACTTCTCCCCTTCTCGGAGCAGGGATGTTTCTCCATACCTGGAATGCCTGCCAGGCATTATGCATCACTCTTTCGAATTCATCCGGGGTGACATTCCGGATTGCTGCAATTGATTTTCCATTGATTGGAGATATACTTTCTGTGACAATTCCCGACGTATCTATCCATTCAGTTCCTGTGGTAGCTCCCGGATTATTTTCTCTTATGCCAAGACGGCCAAGCATGCCCGGTATATCAAATTCTGGCAGATAATTATTGTTCATAATCAATATAATTTAATTAACATAATAATCATAAAAATACATGAATTTAAATATCATCTATCCCTATCCGGCAGAAATTATTTGCCTCGAATCCAATATTCCATTATCTTCGTACACTCTTTTCTGACTCACGCTTTTTACTCGCACACACCAGGAACCGTGAACCGAGAACCAGGAACTATTTGCCCACACCCCCACCAACTAAAAACCAGGAATCAGGCCCTCACACTATCCCTTTACACACACCAACCAGAAACCAGTAACCAAATAGCCCGGATGGCGGAACTGGTAGACGCGCTGGTCTCAAAAACCAGTAGCAGCAATGCTGTGTGGGTTCAAGTCCCACTCCGGGTACGAATGGAGTATCAATCATAGTCGGCTGACCCCGGCTATGTCATTATATGGGTAAAGGTTTAGCAGTTATGTAGCTAAACTTCTTTTTATTATATTCACACGAAAAAGATGAAACAAAATCTCTCCCGCCGCAGGTTTCTCCTGCAAACTGCGGGTGCCACAGCCGCTTTCACAATCATTCCGCGTCATGTCCTTGGAAAAGGATTCATCCCTCCAAGTGACAGAATTAGTTTAGGATTCATTGGAACTGGTAAGCTTATCCGGGAATTATTCCCAAGATTTGCAGATCTGGATGATGTTATCATCCTGGCGGGATCTGACGTTGATAGCAAGAAAGTTCAATGGTTCAAGGATCATGTTGAGGCATATTACGAGGAAAAGACCGGCCAATCTGATTATGTCAGCATTGATACATACAACCATTATGAAGAATTGCTTAAAAGACAGGACATTGATGCGGTTGTTGTAGCAACTCCTGACCACTGGCACGCAATTGCTTCCATTGATGCCATAAAGGCAGGAAAGGATGTTTATTGTGAAAAACCTCTTACACATCGGGTTATTGAAGGGAGATCTATGGTAAATGCTGCGAGAAAATATGAGCGTGTTGTTCAGACAGGAAGCATGCAGCGCTCATGGAATGATTTCAGGCATGCCTGTGAATTGGTAAGAAATGGTTATCTCGGTGATATTAAAAAAATATTTGTGAGCGTTGGCGACCCGCCAATCGATTGTGATCTGGGCGAGGAACCTCTTCCGGATTATCTTGACTGGGACCGCTGGGTTGGACCTGCTCAAATGCGGCCTTATAACCCTGTTCTTTCGCCCCCTGTAGAGGATGA
>LJUQ01000196.1 GCA_001304505.1 Bacteroides sp. SM23_62_1 | reverse complement strand
TGAGTTTATATGCAGAATACCCTGGAGTCCATCAAAGTTCTTACCCCGAAGAGGCCTGAATGATATTACAAACAGGGTATCATGCCGGGGCGTGAACATAGTGTCTTCCAGGATAAACAGGTATTTTCCCGTACTTCCCCTGCTTACGGGATTAAGATATTTTTTATCCCAGATAAGGATCAGGTCCTCATAAAAAGCAAATGATTGAATCTGTGTTGCCAGCATTGTGAAAGTTGGATCTTTGAGCCCTGAGACACGGGATGCGGTGACTACTTCATTGTTTTTATCCGGATGAAGGAATTCTCTTTCACTGATGAATTCCATCAGGAACAGGTGTTGCTTTTCCAGGAAATTCATAGCATTAGTAAGAGAGGTATCTGGATCTCTTCCGGAAGTGCCAATTGTTACCTGAACACCGGTTTTTCGGGAAACTGTGTCCTGTTTACCAGGGGCAGGGATAGTGTCGAATTGGAGGGTAAAGTACATCTTATTATAGGAGCGGTATGAAAAAGACTGCATTTTTTCAGGATTATTCAGATCCCTGTTGTTTACAGCTGCATGGATGATACGATGTGCGGGATTGACACCAGGGATTACAATAACTTCTTCAATATCATATGTTTTACGATCAAGTTTGATAACCAGGTCTTTTGAAGAAGCTGCTGTTTCAAGATCAACCCACTGTGAATGGTATCCTACATAGCTGAATTTCAGGAATTCCACATCAGGTGTTATTTCAATTTTGAATATCCCATCAATATTTGATACGGTCCCATAGCCCCTGTTGTTATAGATAATATTAACAAAGGCGAGAGATTCCCTGGTTTTACGGTCAATGATTCTGCCTGTAATATAGTCCTGTGGTTCTACTGGTTGAAGAATGAAGATAAATATGGAAGTGATAAACAGATATTTCATTATATATTACTCGTAGGCATTCATCTTCAGCATATTAATCTCTTTCGTTGTAAGATATCTCCACTGTCCACGCTGAAGTCCTTTTTTTGTTAATCCTGCAAAATAAACCCTGTCAAGCTTTCGGATACGGTAACCAAGCGATTCAAAGATTCTCCTTACAATCCTGTTCCTTCCTGAGTGTAGTTCAATACCAATCTGTGTTTTATCTTTTTCATCAACATATTGAACTGCATCCGGTTTGATAAAGCCATCATCCAGTTCAATCCCATTGGCAATCCTGTTCAGATCAGCCCGTGTGAGGTTCCTGTCAAGGAAAACATGGTATATTTTCTTTTTATTATAGGAGGGATGGGTTAACCTGAGTGTAAGTTCACCATCGTTGGTAAGCAATAACACACCCGTAGTATTCCTGTCAAGGCGGCCAACGGGGTAAATCCGTTCAGAAAGACCTTTACCAATGATATCAAGAACCGTTTTTTTAGCACCTGAATCTTCAACGGTGGTTACACAATCCTTTGGCTTATTCATCAGGATATAAACTTTTTTTTCATTTTTCAGTATCTTCCCGTTGAAAGTAACAACATCCCCGGGAAGAACTTTTATTCCCAGTTTACTAACCACTTTACCATTAACTGAAACAAGTCCTGCAGTGATATATTGATCTGCTTCGCGCCTGGAACATATACCGGTGCTGGCAATATAACGATTCAGACGGATCTCTCCCTTTCCGGGAACTGATTTTAGACCCGTTTTGGTCGGGTTTTTATATCTTTTTTTATATGGCATTCAAGGGATCACAAAGTACATCACAAAGGTACACAAAGGATAAAAAAGATAATCAGTAATTAAACCTTTATAATTATTTATCATCTAATCATAGAATTACTTTTTAAAGAAGTATATAAACATTTATTAAAAAGAGTTTTTTATCGCTGAGAATCAGGTAATATTATGTTAATTTTGCCGCTATTTGACACGGTAAGAAATCAGCCAGATGACACTGATTAAGTCTATTTCAGGTATCAGGGGGACGATAGGTGGCGAATCAGGCATTAACCTTACACCACAGGATATTGTCCGGTTTGCATCCGCTTATGGAGCCTGGCTGAGGAGTAAAAGGAAAGACGGAAGACCTACAGTTGTGATGGGAAGGGACGCAAGGATATCGGGGCCGATGGTGAGTGATCTTGTCGTGGCTACCCTGCTCAGCCAGGGTATTGACATTATTCAACTCGGTCTTGCTGCAACCCCAACAGTTGAAATGGCAGTGATGGAAGCAAAGGCAGATGGAGGAGTGATCATTTCTGCAAGTCATAATCCGGCTGAATGGAATGGTCTCAAATTATTGAATAATTCAGGAGAATTTCTTTCAGCTAGGGAAGGTGAGGAGGTAATGAAAATTGCTGCGAATGAGCAATTTAAATATAGTAATGTTCATTCTCTTGGAAATATCACTGTCAATAATAAGGCTAATCAGGATCATATTGAAAAGATACTGAAGCTGGACCTGGTGGATCAAAAGTCTGTTGCCAGGTCAAATATGACCATCGTCATTGATGGAATCAATTCTGTAGGAGGTGTAGTTGTACCTGAATTATTAGAGAGGCTGGGTGCCGGCAGGATTATTAAACTGAACTGTCGGCCCGATGGATTGTTCAGTCACAATCCGGAACCATTACCGGAACATCTTGAGGGTCTGGCCAGCATTGTTGTAAAGGAAAAGGCTGATGTAGGATTTGCAGTTGACCCGGATGGCGACAGGCTGGTGATCGTGAATGAAGATGGTTCAATGTTTGGCGAGGAATATACACTTGTTGCTGTAGCAGATTATGTACTGAAGTGCCAACCCGGAAGTACAGTCTCGAATCTTTCATCAACCCGGGCATTGAAAGATCTGGCATTGAAATATGGCGTGGATTGTTTTGCAGCTGCTGTCGGTGAAGTAAATGTTGTGGAAAAGATGAAAGAGGTAAATGCGGTGATCGGGGGTGAAGGAAATGGAGGGGTAATCTACCCGGAATTACACTGGGGGCGGGATGCATTAATAGGAATTGCATTGTTCTTATCCCATCTGGCAACAGATGGAAGAAAATGTTCTGAGATCAGAAAGGATTATGCTGATTACTATATTGTTAAACATAAGATTACACTTGAAAAAGAAACCGGTTTTGAATCCGTTATAAACAGGATCAGAGAGCAGGTTAGAGAAGGTGAGATCAATGAGGAGGATGGTGTACGCATCGATTGGCCGGATGGATGGATACATGTGAGGAAATCAAATACGGAACCTGTTGTCAGGATCATTTCGGAAAGTATTTCAAAAGAGAAGGCATATGAGCAGCTTAAAAAGATAAAAGATCACATTTATTGATATACAAGAAGAATTATTTTTGACAATTTTTAACTTTTTATATTTAGGGATAAATAACAAATTTTCTTTTCTTTGCAACCGAAAAAATAAAATAATATTATGAAACGCAGGCTTTTAATTATCACTATCGTAATTGTAGCAATTGTTGCCTTAATAATTGGTTATTCAATCTTTTCAAAGGATAAAACCTTAAAACCATTAGAGGCAGAGGTAGTAAAAGGAACCTTTGAAATTGTAGTATCGGTAACCGGAGAACTACAGGCATTACGTTCTACCGAGATCATGGCTCCCATGGAACTTCGAAGCCGTGAGTTGCGGTTCCGCAGCATCCAGATACAGGACCTTATTCCGGAGGGAACTTTTGTTGATTCGGGAGATTATGTAGCTACTCTTGACCGGTCCGAAGCAGACAATACATATAAAGATATCCTGGATGAGCTCGAGATGATTCAATCCCAGTATACAAAGACAAAGCTGGATACGACCATGCAGTTAAGCAGTTTAAGGGATCAGATTATCAATCTCAAATATAACATGGACGAGGCGGAGATCACCCTGGAACAATCCCAGTTTGAACCTCCTGCCACAATACGCCAGGCCAGGATCAATCTGGACAGAACCAAAAGAGCCTATGAACAGGCTGTGGAAAATTATGAACTTGAAGTGCAGCAGTCCAGGGCTGATATGACTGAGGCCACCATTAACCTGGCCAAACAGATCAGAAAAAAGGAGGAGATAGAGAAGGTTATGAGGAGTTTTGTTATCCGGGCCCCTGCATCCGGCATGGTCATATACAGAAGGGAGTGGGATGGTCAGAAAAGGACCGTTGGATCAGAGATCCGAACATTTGATCTCGCAGTTGCAGAACTGCCCGATATGTCAACCATGATCTCCAAAACCTATGTAAATGAGATTGATATCAGCAAAGTTAAAAGAGGCCAGAATGTAAGGATCGGGATTGATGCTTTCCCGGACAAAAGTTTTGCAGGTGTTGTGACCCAGGTAGCAAATGTTGGTGAGCAGTTACCCAATACCGATGCAAAAGTGTTTGAAGTTATTATTACACTGGATGAGGTTGATCCGATTATGAGGCCTTCCATGACCACAAGCAATTTAATTGTTACACAGACCTTTAATGATGTACTCTTTATTCCGCTTGAAACCGTACATACCAGTGACAGTTTACCGTTTGTATATAAAAAGAATGGTGTCAGACAGGTAGTCGTACTGGGTGAGGCGAATGAGAACCAGATCATTGTTGAGGCAGGGTTATCGGAAGGTGAAAAGATCATGCTTTCGGTTCCGGAAGAACCGGAAAAATTCAAGTATGAAGGGCTTGAGCTTGCCGAGATCATCCGGGAAAAAGAGCTGGAAAAACAAAGACTGGAAGAGGAACAGAAAGCATTGTATGAACAGATGATGAACCGCAGACCCAATGGAACAACGATGAATCCGGACAGCAGACCTCCCGGACAGACGGATATGCCATCCGGGTTCAGAAGGGATTCAACAGGCAGGTTCCCCGGGCAGATGGATATGCCCTCCGGATTCCGGAGAGATTCAACCGGCAGGGGGGACCAGCAGGTCAGAAGAAATCCCAATGATAGTGGATCATAATCTGGCAGGCAACAATTCACGGAACTCACCCCCCTACCCTGCATTGACGTAAACACCCGGCAGGCAGGTAAACATACCTCTCCCGAAAGCTATCGGGACGTGGGAAAGGAGGGAATCAAAAGAGGGGCAAGTCCTGAATAAGCAAATATAATCCCAGCTTAACCGGAGAAATGAATTTAAAGATGATTATGGCCCAGATCACAGAAAATATTTTAAATCATTTGTTTGGGATATTCAATCCCAATACGCATACTAAATATTCAATTTTATGATCGACAGATATCTTCATGATGTTATTATTGCCATGGAATCTATCCTGGCGAATAAGCTAAAATCGATACTTACCGGACTGGGAATCATATTTGGTGTGGCAGCAGTAATCAGTATGCTGGCTATCGGAAATGGTGCACGTCAGGAGATACTTGAACAAATTAAAATGGTCGGCGTAAATAATATTCTGATCACACCTATTGTGACACCCGAAGAGGAAAGCGCAAATGGTGAAAGTACCGGTGAGAATAAGGAAAAAGCTAAATTCTCTCCCGGGCTTACACTGGCTGATGCCGAAGCCATGAGCGAAATACTCCCCACTGTTAAAAGAATCAGTCCTGAAGTATCACTGAACTCTTTTATCCTGCAAAGAGGGAAAAGAGACCAGGCAAAGCTGGTGGGAGTGAACAGCGAATATTTTGATATCTATAATCTCTCGCTACAGCAGGGTACATTTTTCAACGATTACCATGAAGAAAATGGTATACCGGTATGCGTGATCGGAGCCAATATAGACAGTAAATTTTTCCCAAAAGAAAGTGCTGTTGGTAAATACATCAAGTTCGATGTGATATGGCTGAAGATAATAGGTGTCCTGGAAAAAAATGAAATCAACCTCACCGCCTTCGAAAATACGGGTGTAAATGTTTTCAATGACAATGTTTATGTGCCGGCAAAAACAATGCTGTTGCGTTTTCAGAACCGTGCCCTGGTAAGCTCCAGGATCAAACAAACTCAGTCGTCTTTCAGGGGGGGAGGGCCGCGTTTCTTCAGGATCAGTACCAATCCCACACAGAATACCAATACGAATTATCACCAGCTGGATAAAATTATTGTACAGGTAAATGAATCGGAAGAACTGCAACCATCGACTGAAATTATCAGCAGGATGTTGTTCCGCAGGCATGCGGAGGTGAAGGATTATGAAATCACTGTTCCGGAGTTGCTGTTAAAGCAGGAACAGAGAACAAAGGATATTTTTAATATTGTTCTTGGGGCAATAGCCAGTATTTCCCTTCTTGTCGGAGGGATTGGTATTATGAACATCATGTTCGCCTCTGTTATGGAGAGGATCAAGGAAATTGGCACCAGGATGGCTATTGGAGCCAAGAAGATGGATATTATTGTCCAGTTTCTCTCAGAGGCTGTTTTAATAAGTGTAACAGGTGGATTAATCGGTGTCGTCATTGGTATAATACTGGCGAAATTAATCAATCAGGTTGCCGGTATCCTTACCATTGTATCACCCTTTTCAGTCCTCATAGCATTTTTTGTATCTGCGTCGGTCGGAATTATTTTTGGATACAGCCCGGCGAAGAGAGCTTCAGAAAAAGACCCGATTGAATCATTACGATATGAATAATACAAATCTGATGAAAAAAATTAATTTCCTGCTTCCAATCATTTTAATTGCAGTTCCACAGTTTATATTATCCCAGCAGAGCAATTTAACACTATCCCTGGAGGAAGTAATAAGTCTGGCAAAAGACCAGTCTCCGATGGCCATTATGGCAAGGCACAGGTTCCGTGGCAGTTACTGGGAATACAGGACGCATGTAGCAAAATTTCGTCCCGGGCTGACATTTAGCTCGGTTATACCGGAATTGACCAGGTCTATTGATAAAATTACCCTGCCGAATGGAAGTGATGATTTTGTTGAACGCAGCCTGATGAACTCTTCTGTGGAGGTGTCACTGATGCAAAACATATCTCCCACGGGAGGGAGTATTTTTATGACATCTTCATTACAACGAATTGACAATTTTAAAGCAGAAGAAAATCCAGTATCTTATCTTTCAGCCCCTGTGAGTATAGGATTCAGACAACCGATTAAAGCCCATAACAGCTTCAGATGGGAGAAAAAGATTGAACCACTTAAATATGAGGAAGCCCAGAAGACCTATATCGATGCCATGGAATCCGTCAGCCAACAGGCTGTAAGGAACTTCTTTAATCTTATCCTGGCACAGGTTAACCTGCAGATTGCACTGACGAACTATGCCAATAATGATACCCTTTACAGGATTGCACAGGGACGGTATAATATCGGGACTATTGCTGAGAACGAGTTATTACAGATGGAACTGGCTTTTCTGAATGCAGGAACTGCGCTGAATGAGGCAAGGATACAAATCGAAATAAACAGGTTCCGGTTAAGATCATTTCTTGGATTTAATGAAACCGTTGATATTGAATTAATCATTCCAATGTCGATACCAGAGTTTGAAGTTGATGTCGTGAAGGCACTCGAGGAGGCAAAGCAAAATTCACCTGATATTATTGCACTTCAGAGGCAATTACTGGAAGCGGATAAGAGCGTAGCACAGGCCAGGGCTGAAAAAGGTCTGACAGCAGACATGTTCGCCTCCTACGGATTGACCCAGAAAGATTACACATTCCCGGATGCGTATCAGAATTTTCAGGACCAGGAAAGGATCAGGATCGGGCTGGAAATTCCGATTATGGACTGGGGGCTTGGAAAAGGACGATACAGAATGGCCCAGTCGAACCAGGAAGTTGTCCGAACCACTGTTCAACAGTCAGAGATTGATTTTGAACAGCAGGTTATGCTGCAGGTTATGCAGTTCAACCTGCAGGATGATCAGGTCAGAATTGCTGCTAAGGCGGACACCATAGCCCAGAGCAGGTATGAGGTGACAAAACAGCGATTTTTAATCGGGAATGTCGATGTGACAGATCTGAATATTGCCCTGACAGAAAAAGATGCAGCCAAGCGCAGCTATCTGTCTGCATTAAATAATTACTGGTCTTATTATTTTAATATCCGGCAACTGACACTGTATGATTTTGAGAAGCAAACTCCCCTGACGGAAGATTTTGAATCTTTATTACAGTGATGATCTCCATAAATATTTGCCAGCTTATACTTTATTGTTAAATTTGTTTGAATACGTAACTTTTAAAACAAATTTAATATGGACAAAATTACAGTCATAGGTGCAGGGAATGTTGGTGCTACCTGCGCCAATGCCATTGCTCAGAAGAACTTAACCAATGAGGTTGTTATGATAGATATCAAAGAAGGGCTGGCCGAAGGAAAGGCCCTTGATATCTGGCAGAGTTCATCCATTCTCAATTTCAACACGAGGGTTGTTGGTGTTACTAACGACTATAAAAAAACAGAAGGATCAGGGATCATCATTATTACTTCCGGGCTACCAAGAAAACCGGGCATGTCGAGGGATGACCTGATCAAAACCAATGCGTTAATTGTAAAGGAAGTAACGGAAAAATCAGTAAAACACTCACCCGATGCAATTATTATTGTGGTCTCCAATCCCCTCGATGTCATGACCTATACCGCAGCACTGGCTTCAAAAAAGCCTGCTGACAAGGTATTTGGTATGGCAGGGATCCTGGACCAGGGAAGATTCAAGGCTTTCCTTGCCGATGCGTTAAATGGTTCGCCCAACGACATCCACGGTTTATTGCTTGGCGGACATGGCGATACAATGGTACCACTGCCTCGGTATACCTCAGTTAACGGGATTCCTCTTCTGGATTTGCTGGACAAAGAGGTGATTGATAAAATCGTTGAGAGGACACGAAAAGGGGGAGGTGAAATTGTTGGTTTGCTCGGCACATCCGCCTGGTATGCGCCGGGTGCAGCCGTGGCACAGATGGTTGAAGCCATTGTTGAAGACCAGAAACGTGTTTTCCCGATATCCACAAGGCTGAATGGTGAATTCGGACTGAAAGATGTATATGCCGGGGTTCCTGTAAAACTTGGCAGAAAGGGA
>LJUQ01000195.1 GCA_001304505.1 Bacteroides sp. SM23_62_1 | reverse complement strand
TCTGCACAATGAGCATGGATCAGGAAAGAACAATTTTCCGAATTGCTGTAGTTTCCTTCCGGCCCGCCTGAATCATAAAAGATGCCGAATGATTCATCTGTTTGTGCAACAGTGCACATCTTTACCTTCAGAGTATCAGCCGGAGGTAATAGGAGCAGAGAATAATAATGCCCGGGGGTTTCATGGATTAACCGATTAACGGGAATATAATCAGCGTATCCGGCAACTGGTAATCCCGGACTCAGTGCATATAAAATGTTTAGTGATGTTAAAACAAATAAAGCCGGGGTAACAAGGAAAGATCTTGAATTCATTTCATGCTCAATAAATTGTTACGAAAGCCTGAAAAATGTGATGTTGAGATGAAAGATTTGAGAATACAGATCCTGCTGAACCTTGTGTTATTAAAAACCAATTAATATTATCTCTGGTCAGTCACGTAATTTGTAAACGTATAACTAAAGTTAGTAAAATAATCAATTCGTTATCTAAAATGAAATAATATTTAAACCCAAAAAATTACAACATATAATCCAGATTGTTTTTAAGACCTGCGTAACCTGTAATAAATAAATTATATCATTTCACCTTCAGATTTAGCTGATGGTGTAAAAATCGCTAATATTAATCACTATCAGCCGGAATATTTTGAGCACCCATTTAAATAGTTAAATGTTTGTAAATATGTCATTTATAAAGTTGAGTTATTTCCGGCGAAAGGTGATCAGAGCCTATGGTTTTTGCAAATTGTGGGACAAGGCATCCGGTTTTTGCATAATTTCCTCAAAAGCCAGGTACAAAATTATGTGATCGTCTTAATTGTATTATTATCATTACAAACAGGAATACTACAAGAGTTAAATTCATTTTAATATTCCAATAAAGGCATGAGGTTGTTATTGGATTATTGATTATAGGCAATGATGCTATTTTGATACCCTATATAATAATTATTTAAATAAATATCTGAATTTCAATCCTTAATAAAGGTTAGTTCGATTCTTGTCCTGGGCACGAAATACCATAGCCTTAATTTCAAAATTAAGGCTATAGTATTTTTAATAGTTCATTAGGAGAATTCAGATAGAAGAGGCTTAATACCCGTAATATATAAACCTCATTCCCTGATTGAAACGAGGATTCACCACATTGTTATAAATTGCACCAAAGGTGTAAGATATTCCGAAAAAGACAAAGTATTGATAGCTTGTCTCCAGCTCTTTGATTCTTAGCAGTATTTCTTCAGTTGTCGCCTCTCCCTTGACAAGGTTTAACTGGTCATGGATTATGCTTGCACTACCTCCAATATTCACTTCAAGGCCTTTGGCAACGCGAATATCAACTGAAGTAAACATGGAAAAATTATTTTTTGTCCAATCATGAAAATAATTAGAAGCATTCAGAGAGGTATTAATTGATCCCCATTTTTGTGTCAGATTGAGTGCGATAATAAATTCTTGTCCGATAAGAGCTTCACTTGTCTTATTGTATATTGTACTGTCTTTATATTCATGGAGTGATAAGCCTGCACTGTAAAGAAATGTTAACTGTTTACGGGTTGATTCAGAATATGGAAATATATCATATTCTATCGCAGGATAAATTCGATATCTTAATTTATAATTACTATAAGTAGAGGAAGATAAACTTGTAGTACCTCCGATGGACCAATGTTCTCCGAGACTCTTAACTAATAACGCCGTTAGTGAGTGACTAATTCTAGAACTATAGACGGTTTCATCATCAGTCATAATTTTATCTTCATGAATGCCTGAATCATAATCGGAATCGAATTTCCAGTCAGGAGTGATTTTAGAGGCTGAAAAACTACCATAGAGACTATAAGATTTGTAAGACTTTTCCCCATCCAAATAACCATCGATTCCTGTTCTGAATACCCAACTTTTCCATCGATCTTCAACAAGCTCATCTTGTTTGGGCAGTTCATAGGAAATTTTTATTTTGGAGGCAACCGGAGTTTTTGCCACATACCTCATTAGTCCAATTTTTAAAGTGTGAATCTGACCCTCTCTAATTTCCTCAAATGTTGCATCGGGCATGGTATTGTAAAGAAGTGTATCGTTCTGACCCTCAAATTGTTTCTGACCAATGAAAAGAAATGAATATTCTCTGCCTCCACTTCCTGTCACTTGACGAGTAATCATCACATGAACCTGAGCTTCTTTCCGGTCACGGACATAATTCACAAATGATACTTCCCTGCGGATATGGTCTTCATCACAAAAAGGACAATCAAAAAATACTTTTAAAGCGTCATAACGAAGACTGTCGGAAGATTCCAATGATTGTGCCCAAAGGTGGAATGGTATAATACACAAAAACAATACAAACAGATTTAATTTCATAATAAATTGTTTATTTATCACTTGGAATTTAATTAAAACAAATGATTATTCACGGAAATGTTTAACTCTTCAAGCTATACTTTTAAACTAAATTTTAAAATTTAAATTGTCTTCTGGCCGACTAATTATAAAGATGGGAGGGACAAGATAAAAATCTTCTCAGAATTAATAACTGTTCGGACGGATTTATCATCATTAATATACAGTAATCGGGTTTGTTACTTTTTCGAAATATAATCCAGATCATCCTTAGCATGGAGGAACAGGTTCCTTTCGTGCATTTTAATAAAAGTTTCCGTATTGCCAAACCATTTTAATACCTCACAGCACGAAATATTTCCAGGTTCAGGATCAAGTATTTCAGGGTAAGATGAATATTCCCAATCATCTAAATATTTTGTTATTTCGTGATTTATTGGATTGAAATGAATGTACAACACCAGTGTTACAAAATAGTCATCTGAATCAACTTCGATCCGTTTAAAATTTTGCATGAAGAGATTACCTCTTCTATAATAGAATTTGTTATAAGATTGGGAATAGGATTTGAAAAGGCAATTAAACTGCTTACTAGCCATATCAGCAAATAATTTGTTAATGTTGGGTGACAGCAGTGATTCGTTCTCATCTACTTCAACGTCATTCATTCTTACAAGAAAGTGAAAATGATTTGGCAACAGACAGTAAGTGTAGACCGTTAACCAGCCGGTTAGGTATTCTTTGAACTTCTCCAGAAAAAACAAATAGTTCTGAGGCTCACGAAATAAATTATCACTGCCAACTGCATGATTATAAATGTGGTAATAATGGCCGGGTAATAATGGGATGTGGTATTTATTCATTGATACATAATTTATGGATTAATATTTCTGGGCTGGGTACAGCTTCGCTAGCGATCCAGTCACTATAAATGACTGGATCATTCTATCAACCCTCCGCAACTTTATCCTCCATCCTCCCATTTATCGAACATAGGTTCATGTGTTTTACAACATATTCAGGTGAATAAATGTTGGTGATCTAAGATTTGTAAGAATTGGTAAATGTTAAGGCCACAATACGGTAGATAAAATGGGCAAATTTTGTGTAGGGCAAATACAAGATCACCATCCATACGAGTATTAGATGTATGAAGTAGAGCAAATAAGCAAAAGTCCAGTTTTGAAATCTTGCTAACTCGACCATAAATCCTGTTATTCCTAAAAGAAACATCGAAATCAGAAAAATCCAGTCAATGTATGAACTTTTATAATTATTCCGCTGAGAAACTCTTTTCACAATCATGATTGTACATCCGGTGACAAGGGCAAAACCACCTGCATTACCTGCAATTTTAATAGGATTAAGAAAAGGAAGAGGGTATTCAAAAAACAAAGTTGAAAGGATGGCAAAAAAGGTGACAATTAATAACAGGATAAATCCCCAGAAAACCAGAAGATGTGAATAATATCGGTGCTTTTGAGCTTTACATTGGCGTAATTTTTTATGTAATAATAATTCAATTAAAACACCAAAAAAGCTTTTCAAAATGGATTGTTTTCTTTCTGCGCTTATCCTGGCCTCATGTAGCCTTTTCCAAAAAACTCTGATACTTAATATTATTCCGATCAAACCAAACATAAAAAAGGATATAAATGAAATATTCAGGGGAATGTGCGGAAAAAAATTGGAATAATTAACATCTCCCTCCAGCACGCTGAGTGTACCCGTAAGATATATAATAAGACCTGTTATCAGGATAGGTAAAAGAATAATAAGTGGCAGAAAATGAGGATCCTGGATGATCTTAGCGAGTATCCTTGGACGGGCATAATATCGATAATACTGCTTTCGGATAGCCGATAAAACATCTCCTGGCTTGACACCTCTGGGACAGGTTGCTGTGCAGTCTCCACATTGATGGCAGAGCCATATTCCCGGATCAGTTAATAGTTTATCTCTTAAACCCCAGGCAGCCCAGATCATCTCCTTCCGGGGGAATGGCAGAGATGGTTCAGCCAGATCACAAACCGATGTGCAGGCACCGCACTGCATACATTGACTTAAATCTATTCCACTTTCTTTTCGGGTCTGCCGGATAAATTCAATATCTGGTTGAATATCAATCATCTTTACATTCCTTTAAAAGGATTGGGCCCGATTTTTTCTATTGTCTGTAGATAATCGTTGATAATGTCAGGGATTCGCTCATATTCCGTGATTTCAAGAAACTCAGTTCTGATCCGTTCTGGTTCAAGCATCATGGTACGTAATGTTTCCTGGATGTTTTCACCCCTGGTTTTTGTAAGTTCACTCCCGGTAATAAAATGGCATTGATAATCCTCACCAGGTTTACAGCCAATCTGGAGAATACCATCATACCCGTGTGATAGAGCATCTGATAACCACACCTGGTT
Organism: Bacteroides sp. SM23_62_1; assembly: GCA_001304505.1. Classification (GTDB taxonomy): domain Bacteria; phylum Bacteroidota; class Bacteroidia; order Bacteroidales; family SM23-62; genus LJUQ01. The sequence continues at coordinate 4,202 of LJUQ01000195.1, read as the reverse complement.
AACCGATCCGATACATCTCACAGGTATAATCCTGATAAATGGGCTGTATCCAAGTCTTTTCAGCCCCGCCATATCAAAAGCAGGATAAGCATCATTCTCGCAGAGAAATACCAATATCCTCGGCTTCTCCTCAAATACGTCCGGGATATTCAGTGCTTTGATCATAGAAGATACGGAATGGATCGAATAATCTTCAAAACTGATGATCCGTTCAGGACAGGATCCCATACATATTCCGCAACGTCTGCAACGTGCCGGGTTGGGGAGGGGAGTACCCTTTTCATTTTCATCGTATGCCCCGAACGGACATTCTTCCGTGCAACGCTTGCAGTCCGTACATCGCGGTAAGTATAAAACAGGATAACTTTTATCCCCTGACCTCGGGTGAACTGATTCACCACGTTTAGTACTTTCGATGCATTGGATAGCCTTCAGGGCTGCCCCTGTACTATCTTCAATACACATCTGTATCGTCTGTGGTGCCCTGATACAGCCAGCTGAGTATATCCCCGTCCGGCGCGTCTCATAAGGAAAACAAATGAAATGTGAATCGGGGAATCCATATTTCAGGTCAGGAAGACCTTTGCCCTGTCGGTAGGTAAGGTTCAATTCTGAACTATCCGAAGGAGTCATACCGGTGGCCAAAACAATCAGATCAGTATTTATTTTTATACTTTCCCCCAACAAAGTATTATCAACAATAATACTAAGGTTTTTATCAGAAGTATCTATTTGTCTGAGGTCTCCTTTAGTGAAAAAAATCTGTTCATCTTTTTGAAGTTCCTGGTAGAAAAATTCAGTTTTTCCCGGTGTTCTGAGATCTTTATAAATAATGTAAACATTGGCATCTTTGTTCATATGCCTGAGTTGCCAGGCCTGTTTGAGTGTTGTCGGGCAGCAGGTATTTGAACAATAGGGCAGGTGCTTCTCATCTCTTGAACCGGCACATTGAATGAAAACGATGTTGTTTATTTTTTTCAGGTCAATCTCCACATTGTTTTTCTCTTCGTTTAGAATCTCTTCAAATTCTATCTGCGTCATAATTTTCCCGGATTGCCCGAATGAATATTCTTCAAGCTTGGAAGCATCATAAGGTTTCCACCCCGCTGCAAGTATAATGGCACCCGTAACTATTTGTTTGTTTGATTGTTTGTTTCTGATAGATATGGTAAATTGTCCCGGTTCACCTGAAACTGATTCAAGCGTTGATTCTAAAAAGATATGGATGTTTTTGTATTTTTCCAGCTTACGGATTTTTTCATCAATGATTTCAGTCAGTTTAGGTTTATCAAAGGGTAATTCCTCCGGGAATAAATATTTCCATTTTGAAGCCCATCCACCCAGTTTGTTTTCTTTTTCCACCAGGTAAACAGTATATCCGGCTTTTGCAGCTTCAAGTGCAGAAGTTAGACCACTGATGCCTCCACCGACCACTAATATTCCGGAACTCAGATTATCTTTAATGTAGGGCTGCGGAGAGGATATGGAATTGACTTTAGCAATACTCATCCTGATCATATCCTCAGCCAGCAACTGTGTATCCTCATCTTTTGCCTTCATACACCATGAAAGCTGTTCCCTGAAGTTTACCCACTCCAGGATTTCATCAGGGAAATTGAAAACATCCTGGTTCACCCTTGGAGAACAGGCAGCAATGATGATGTGATCGACCTGTTGAGTAGCAATATCGCGGTGGATCAATTCACAGCCTTCTTTACTGCAAAAGAAGGGGTGTTCTTTGAAATTGACTGAAATGTTACGCGCAGTAACCTGGTTTTTCAGCTTTTCAATATCAATAGTGTCACCAATCCCACATCCGGTGCAAACATAAATTCCAATATTTCTTTGACCTGTTTCCATTGATATGCTGATCATGGTTTAAAACCGGCAGTTCGCAACGCTTTAAGCGTTATCCCTGTTGATTCCTTAATGGAAGATGCAACATCCGCAGGCTTATTAAGACAGCCTGCTGAATAAAAACCGTCCGGAAGATGCTCACTTTTCGCAAAACCGAAATCATCTGCACTGATTTTTATGGGATCAATATTTTCCGGGATAATCCCGGTTGCTAGAATGACCATATCAAATGCGGATTTTTGTTTTAATCCGGACAGAATATCCTCATAATCAAGATTAATAGTATGTTTATCAGAAGACATCTGTACAGTTGCGACTTTACTTTTAATCAGGTTTATCCTTGGATGATCTATTATTTTGCTTAGAAAATCTTCATTTCTGCCTGTTACCCGGAGATCTATATAAAAAATCGTTGCTTCCCCCTCCGGATTTTGTTCAACATAATGCATCGCCTGTTTCAATGTGGCAGAACAGCATACTCCGGAACAGTAAGGTAAATTGTTTTCATCACGGGAACCGGCACATTGGATAAAAGCTATCTTTTTTGGAATTTCGTTGTCGGATAACCTTAAAATCTGGCCATGGGTAGGGCCGTTCGGGGCTCCCAGCCTTTCCATCATCATACCTGTTATGATATCCGGTGATTTCCCATATCCCAGATCCTGAAGATTCATCGGATCATAAGGCTTCCAACCGGTTGTCAGGATGATTGTCCCGGCCTTTACAACTTTTTTTGTCTCTGTTGCACTTAAATTAATAGCCTGATAATCACAAGCGTCCAGGCATAGTCCACATGAAACTCCTTTACATTTTTGATGATCAATCACATATCTGAAAGGATAAGCTAGCTCGTGGGGAAGGTAGGCAGTACGGGTTGTGGTCATTCCCTGGTTGAATTCATCGGGTCTCTCAACCGGGCATACCTTAACACATTCTCCACATGATGTACACTTGTTGTTTATATACTGAGGTTCGGTAAGCAGTGTAACGCTGAAATTTCCGGGTTCTCCGGAAATATTTGTTACGGTGGTTGAAATATAGACTGTGATCCGCGGATTTGTTCTTATTCGTCTGAAATTAATTTCGAGGCCACAATATGGAGGGCACATTTTTGGGAAGTATCTGTTTAATTGAGCTACCCTGCCCCCAAGGTATGGCTGTTTCTCAATCAGGATTACTCTATATCCTGTCTCTGCAGCTTCCACTGCTGCTGTTAATCCTGCTATCCCACCACCGATAATGAGAATTGGTGTTTGGTTATTGGTATATGTATCCTGCTTTTTGTCCATTCAGGCTACTTAACCAGGTCGATAATTTCTTTTTTCATCAGGTTCCATTCTCCTGAATCAGGATTAAACCGGCAGTTAACGAAACATAGCCAATCCTGATTTATCTGAGGATAATCGGTACGATAATAATAACCCGGCCATCTTGTTTCTTCCCTGAAAAGCATTGAATGAATGTGCGCTTCAGCCTGCCACAGACGATGAATATTTTCCCAGCACCGCATTAACTCATGGGCATTCTCGGCAGCAAGCTTTTCGACGTCCTCCTTCAAAAACTGCAGGTATTCAAGGCCTTTCTCCATCAGGGGCCTGGATGTCCGGAAACCACTTGAAACACCTCCTGCGTATTCATCCATAATCTTCTGAAGCCTGAACATAAACATTTGTGGTTTAATAAAATTCGGATTGACGTCTTTATTAACCGAATAATCTTTATGAGTATAAAATGTATCAAGTGGTCTGAGCACCTCACTTTTCTTTTGTGTCATCAGGGCATCATCCAGTTTTCTTATATCAGGATTATCTTTACAGTACCTGATGGCCGCTTTTGCCGCTATCCGTCCTTCGGTAAACGAGCCTGAGGAAAATTTATGGCTCGATGCACCCGAGGCATCACCCGCAGCGAAAAGGCCTTCTACAGTTGTCATCTGTTCATAGCCCCAGTGGTAAGGAGGAGGGGAGAGATCAGAAGGTCCGCTGACCCATGCACCTGATGCTCCCGAGTGCGAACTGATGAAATAAGGTTCACAAGCTGCAATCTCGGATGGTGCTTTTTCAGGTTCAATATTCATTGAAGCCCAGAGAAGTGCCTGGCTTACTGTCATGTCCAGAAAATCTTCCCATGCTTCATTCTCAAGGTTTTTGAGGGTACGTTTCGCTTCTGTCTCATCAGGTATCCGGTCTACAATTTTTTGTATGGCCTCTTCTGTTCTCATGTAAATAGGATGTTTCCCTTCCTGAATTTCAAGCATCATCAGATAATTGCGCAAATTAGCCGGTGTAGGTTTTGCTGTACCATAGGGTGCCCATTTTTCAAGCTCTGATGCACGTGTTATCATA
>LJUQ01000194.1 GCA_001304505.1 Bacteroides sp. SM23_62_1 | reverse complement strand
GAAGCACCTCAGAAAAACCTTCTGATCTCAGACCTGAAAGAGATCCTTGGCCCCCCGAGATACCTCAAAGATAAATATGAGGGTAATGAAATCCCCGGGGTTGTTACAGGGCTGGCCTGGACAGCCCATGGTGGCGAGATACTAAATGTTGAAACAAGCCTGAGCCAGGGAAAAGGGAACCTGACCCTCACCGGAAACCTGGGGGATGTGATGAAAGAATCAGCTGTCATAGCACTGGAATACATAAAATCCCATGCCAAACAGCTGGATATGGATCCGGAAATTTTCCAGTCATGGAATGTCCATGTTCATGTACCTGAAGGTGCTATCCCTAAGGACGGCCCATCCGCAGGTATGGCTATGGCCACTTCCATAGCGTCTGCATTCTCTCAGCGAAAAGTGAAGAAAAGCACTGCCATGACCGGTGAGATTACACTTACCGGCAAATTACTTCCGGTTGGGGGAATAAAGGAAAAAATCCTGGCAGCCAAACGTGCCAATATTACAGATATCATACTGGCTAAAGAAAATCTTAAGGATATCGAAGAAATTAACGAAGTTTACCTGAAAGGTGTCAGGTTTCATTATGTCACCCACCTGATGGAGGTGCTGAACCTGGCACTGCTGAAACAAAAGGTCAAAGGGGCGCTGAAAATAGCGTAAGCGAAGATCCCCCAGGGCCTGACCTGGAGTCAGGACCTGGGTATATTTAATCCCTATTTTATAACAAACTTCCCTCGATATACCCTGTCCCCCTTCAGTTCAAACATATAAAATCCCTGAGGTAAATTATCCCGAAGAAAAACCACTTTGTTATCCCGGATATCACCTATCATCTTTACAAGCTTTCCGCTCATATCAGTAACCTTTAGTTCGTAGGGATATTTGAGAGAATTTTCAAAGTCAATCTGTGTCCAATAATTGAAAGGATTGGGATAGGAACGGATCTCCCAGGTAAGAGGTTCAACAGCACTTGTACCTGTATCCTGTAACCTGTTATCCTCCATATTTGACATGGAGTGGCTGTATGGACCGGAATCGGCTTTTTTACCTTCTGTTGGGAAACAGGTAAACGGCAATATTACTCCAACCCTGTAATAATGACGTCCAATTATTCCATAATCGGTATATGTAAGTGTGGTATTATCCCAGGGAATGGAGTCGATGGCAACCAAATTGTCAGGCGAAGTTCCCCTGAAAATAATATAATAAGGGAAATAGAATCCTTCATAGTTCTGCCAGATAAGGTTGACCTCTGTGGTGTCCAGACCCAGGTTAATAGTTAAATGCATTGTTTTATGGAAAAAACTTTGTCCTGATTCATTCCCGCAGGTATCCACACTTGAAATTTTATATTTATAGGATTTTTTTCTTGGATCAGCATCCTGGTCCCGGTAAACACTCAGGTTGCCCACCGGCACATTCGCTTTGAAATTATAAACATCAGTGGCAACTTCCCTGTAGATATTATAGGATGCGGTCCCAACCTCAGGAGTTTTTTCCCAAACAATCAGGTTCTGACCATCAGCACTTACTGTTACCACACAGGGTTTTTCGTCTTCAAAAACATGCTGGGCTATAACATTCAGTGTATCATAGAAATAACAATTGTTTGTCCCTTCATAGGCCAGGGTAACCTCGGCATTATCATATATCGTCGTAGTTTGAGAGGTTGTACCATCGGACCAGACATAAGTATCTGCGGCTACATTGGCATCAAGAACAATACTGTCGCCATAACAGAACGCAGGAGCAGGTTGATTTGTGATTGTTATGGGTGTTGCAGTATTAGGGCTTCTGTACAGATAACCAATTCCCGGATAATTGGTAGCTGATATTTTATAATAGTAAGAGAACCATAAATTACCATCCGCATCAAATTCCAGAGGGATCGGGGAGAAAAGGTCGGGAATGGCGCTGTTTGATTTGTTGTACCTGCGGAAAGTGTCCCCTACTTTTACCAGTAGTCCCTTGTTTGAAGACACCCAGACACCTCCATTCGGCCCGACTTCCACATCGAACAGTGTTGCATCCAGGCTTGTATCAGCTCTTATCGTGTTCACAATCTGGTCACCGATAATAACCATCATACTGTCGCCTGAGGTCACAAATGTCCTTCCATACTGGTCTGAAGTGATATACCGGGCGTCCTTGAACTGACTGAATGTTGTCCAGTTGCCCTCTTTATATTTGACGACCCCGGGTGTGCCGTTTTTTGCCACCCAGATTGAACCGTCCTTTGCTGTATCTATTTCATTGATCTGCCCTTGTAAAGGAATTCTATTGTTTTCCGGCCCTATGGAGTCGTATAAAGTCCATATATTATTTTCTAAGGTCATGATATCACCATTCCCTAATCCGATCCATTTGATATTATTCCTGTCTACCTTCAGGGCTGTGACTTTGTTAGAGGTAAGAGTAGGTGTCTTGAATATTTCCCATCCGGTTGGGCTGGATCCGTCAAATTGTGCCAGACCACTTTCAGTTCCAACCCAGACACTGTCATGCTTATCTATGGCAATGGCATATACTGCTGTATGGAGTTTTGTTAAATCTGTCCCGGCATAAAAACTAGTCCATTCTTCACCTGTGAATTTACCAAATCCAAGACTTAAACTAGTAGATTGGTATAAATTAAACCAGATATCATGATTAGGTGCAATTTCCAGGACCGTAATATTCATATGGGCACTTGTAATTTCAGGATGTTCGCTAAGATTATATGTTTTTACACATAACTGGCTGAATGTTTGAGACAGAAAATAAAGGAATGTTAAAATTAGGATAGACTTTTTCATGTTTATTTTTTTTGGGTTTAAAGATCATCTACGGATATAGAGCTCTGTAAGTTACAAACAAAAATGAATAGAATAAAATTCTTTATAATATATGTCAAAAATTCAGAGGTAATGGTTGCATGGTTATTAATCAGTCAGGGCCTGCCGTGAAGTCAGACCCTGACTTGAAGTAATTCACCGGCAATTTACTCCCATCTACCGAATTTCTTTTGTGTCCCGATCACAGATAATATACTTTCGAATTATAATTTTAATCTGTTTAATCTAAATTATTATGAAAATGGGTGCTGCAATATTTTGGGGTTCAATATTAATCCTGATCGGATTGGCCCTGGTAATAAAGGTTGTCTTTAATGTTGACTTCCCGGTTTTAAAGATACTGATCGCTTTTGTGTTTATCTATTTAGGAATAAGGATATTATTCGGGAGTTTTGGCCTGTTTAACTTTAAAACCGGACCCAACGAGGTGATTTTCGGTGAGCGGTACTTTACACCACCTTACGAACATTCAGAATATAATGTGGTTTTCGGGAAGGGTGTTTTCGATTTCCGGGATATTGATCTGAGTGAAGGAACGAAATATGTAAAAATAGGAACTGTTTTTGCCGGTTCACATATCAAGATCCGCCGTGACATGCCGGTAAGGATAAATGCTGAAGCTGTTTTTGCAGGTGCTGAATTGCCCGACGGTAATACTGCTGTATTTGGAAGTTCAACATACACAAGCGAATCTTTTAATCCTGATTCTGCCTGTCTGGACATAAAGGTCGAAGTTGTTTTTGGCGGTGTGCAGGTTATTAGGGAATAGCAGGGAGCAGGGAGCAGGGAATAAAGAACTTCTGAGCTCCCTACTATTTTTATTATAAAGTGCGCTGAAAGCCTGTAATCATTTTTGATAATTCTTCAAGTTCCAGATATAATTCATCCTTGGTATCTAATGAAATTAAATTTTGTAAATACAATATGATTACAACATTCGCACTTTCAAAAACTGAACTTCTTGAATAATCCAAATACCTATTAAAATTTCGGCTTTTAAAGAATCCTGATCCCTCAGCAATATTATTACACATACTTAAACCGGATGCCCTTGCTTATTCTGCATACCGGTGAAATCCCTTTTTATCCAGCTCAAGAGAAATTATGAACAACTTGTTTGCAATCGAAACAGCCTTTTGTCAAATTTTAAATCTTCAAATCTAAAATGCTTACTCATAATTATTGGTTTTAAGTTATACATAGTCGATACCTATTTATTCCAGAAATCTTAAATTATCGGTTATATGTTAAAACTTTTATCTCTCCAAACCACTTTTTTCTCCCTGTTCCTTTCTCCCTGCTCCCTGCTCCCTGCTGATATATTCAAAGATTTTCGCTATTTTTAGGCTGCACAAAATAAAAACAATCTTTGGCCAAAAGCTTAGTCAATAAAAAAGCCGATTTCGGCACCATTCCGGTTTTCCTCACAACAATTTGCACCATCCTGGGTGCTATTCTTTTTCTCAGGTTTGGATATGCTGTCGGCCATGTCGGGTTTATCGGTGCTGTTGGTATCATTGTTCTGGGTCACCTGGTTACGATCCCTACTGCCCTGGCTGTTGCTGAGATAGCGACCAACCAGAAAGTGCTCGGAGGAGGTGCCTATTATATTATCTCACGCTCTTTCGGCCTGAATATTGGCGCTGCCATTGGTATCACCCTTTTTCTGTCACAGGCTATCAGCATAGCTTTTTATGTTATAGCTTTCGGTGAAGCTTTCGAACCGATTGTGCGGTTGCTTCAGGAAAAATATAACCTGGTCATACCGGATAACAGGTTTATCAGTATTCCATCCATGCTGATTCTTTCTTTAATTATCCTCACACGTGGCGCCAGGCTGGGAATGAAATTTCTGTATGTTGTGGCTGCAATTCTTTTCACTTCGATAATATTTTTTCTTCTCGGCAAATCCTCAACCGGCAGTTCTGAACTGATCGTCCGGGACACCATACCAAATCCGGATTCTTTCTTTTATGTGTTTACTATCATTTTTCCTGCATTCACAGGTATTGCTGCCGGACTTGGACTGTCGGGCGACCTTAAGAACCCGACAAAATCGATTCCTAACGGGACACTTTATGCCACTATCACCGGAATGATTATTTATCTTATCGTGGCTTATAAACTGGCCATTTCTTTTTCACCCTATGAGCTGGCAACGGATCAGCTGATCATGCAAAGAATTGCTATCTGGGGGCCAATTATTCCTATCGGCCTGGCTGCTGCATCACTCTCTTCTGCACTCGGGTCTGTAATGGTTGCCCCCCGAACTCTTCAGGCTATCGGTATAGACAATATATTCCCGACACAAAAATTAAATCGCTGGTTTGCCAGGGGAAGACCAATCTCAAATGAGCCTTTCAATGCATCCCTTGTTTCCGTGCTGATTGCTTTTATCTTTGTATGTATTGGTGAACTGGATTTTGTTGCCAAGACCATCTCCATGTTTTTTATGGTAACTTATGGAGCTATTTGTGCTATTTCACTCCTTGAACATTTTGCCGCTGATCCCTCCTATCGCCCAACATTCAGATCTTACTGGTACTTTTCACTCATTGGCGCCATATTTTCAGTATGGATTATGTTCAGGATGAATTCTTTATATGCAACAATCTCACTAATTATCATGGCGATCATTTATTATATGGTTACTTCATATAATCGTGAAAAGAAAGGCTTGGGAAAACTGTTCAGGGGTGTTGTATTCCAGTTGTCAAGGCAACTGCAGATCTTTGCCCAGAGGGCCGATAAAGAAGATCCTAATAAATACTGGAGACCCTTTGCCATCTGTATCTCAAAAGATACATTTGTCAGACGATCAGCATTTGACCTGTTACGCTGGATTTCTTACAAATATGGATTCGGAACCTATATCCATTATATAGAAGGTTACCTTTCACAACAAACAAACCAGCAATCTAAAGAAGTTCTCGAAAAGTTAATAAACCTTGCTACAGGAAGTAAAAACCGTGTATACCTGGATACCATTATCAGTCCATCCTACACTTCTGCAATTGCACAGGTGATTCAGCTCAGCGGGATATCAGGGAAAGGGAATAACATGATCCTGTTTGAGTTTTCCAGATCGGAGCCGGAAAAACTTACAGAATCACTCAAAAATTATCGCCTCCTGGAGACAACTGAATTTGACATCTGTGTGCTTAACACCTCTTATAAAGGATTTGGATATAAGCGGGAAATCCATATCTGGATCTCAATCCTGGATTACGAAAATGCTAACCTTATGATCCTTCTGGGGTATATAATCCTTGGTCATCCGGAATGGAAAAATGGACAGATAAAGATTTTCGCCATGTTCGCAGAAAATGAGCTGGAAAGAAAGAAGGAAGATCTTATTTCTGTTATTAAATCAGGCCGACTCCCAATCTCAACAGGAAATGTACAGCTCATCCCTGTGGATACCGAATCGAGCTCCAAAGAGATCATTTCCAGGAACTCAATCGATGCCGATCTGACCATCGTTGGATTCAGAAATGAATTGATCAGGGCTGAAGGTATCAATATATTTACGGGCTATGAAAACCTGGGTAATATCCTGTTCGTTAGCTCAACCGAAAAGAAAGAAATTTCTTAATTTTCCTCTGTAAAAAGTTTAAATTTGTTTAAGCCAATTAACAAATTTAAACTTTACAGCAGTGAATTACCATGAAATCTATTTCATGAGTCTTTGAGAAGTTTTTCATGAAAAAATTTCATGTTCGTTTACTGAAGTAACCTGAATAATTGAAGATGGAAAAAATTGCAGTTTTTGCCGGTTCCTTTGACCCCTTTACAGTCGGGCATGAGTCAGTGGTAAAAAGATCACTGCCATTGTTTGATAAGATCATCATTGCTGTAGGAACCAATATTCACAAAAAAGAATTTTTCACACTTGACAAAAGACTTGCAATGATCAAAGATGTGATTGCTGGTGAACCCAAAATCCATGTTGATCATTATACAGGCCTTACAATAGACTTCTGTAAGAAAGCTGGGGCAAGGTATTTATTAAGAGGACTGCGAACATCTGCTGATTTTGAATTTGAGAGGGCAATTGCACAACTCAACAAAGCTATGTATCCGGAGATAGAATCCGTTTTTCTACTCACACTGCCGGAACATACACCGGTAAATTCAACAATCGTCAGGGACATTATCAGATTTGGTGGTGATGCTTCAAAATTTATACCTAAAAAAGTTGATCTGAAAAAATATTTATAGGATGATAACCGGGAAAAAATATACATACATCTTCCATCTTGTATTACTGATTCTTGCGGGAATCTCTGAAACATTTGCCGCTGAAATCGTTATTCAGGGAAATGCACCTTCCTATGCCGGAGAAAAACTTACTTTTTATACCTATTCAAATATGATTTCTTTCAGGGAAACAGTAGTTGCATCCTGTATGGTGAATGATTCAGGTAATTTTGAATGTAGAGCAGACATTGAGGAAATAAGGCTTATCTTCACAAGCCTTGGCATTTATAAATGCCTCTTCTATGCTGAGCCAGGATTTATATATCAGATACGGCTACCTTCAAAAATAGAAAAAACGGTTGCCGAAGCAGCTAATCCTTATTTTGAAGAGGTAACAATTCATCTTGTTGTTAAACCAACCGGCTCAACAAATGGTGACAAGATTCCACCTTTAACACAGGAACTCAACTTCCTGATCAGGACATTTAACGATTCATTTCATCCCTTTTACTATAAATATGTAATCAATGCATATCTGAATGCTGTTGACCGTCAGGAGATCGACAGGGCAATTGCTGATATAAAAGCTCCGTTTGAAGGGATTAACAATAATTATTTTTTAACCTACCTTGAATACAGGATTGGATTACTGGTACATTTCGGCGCCCAGCAATCATCTCAGAAGATTATAAACGACTACTTTAAGAATCATCATATTTTTCATTACAATCCGGCTTATATGGAGTTGTTCAATGAAGTATTTGCAGGTTACTTCGATCTCTACATATCTGAAAATCCCAAGAGCGGACTTGCTTCTCGGATAAACCGTGAAGCCAACCTTGAGAAAGTCCTGGAATTATTCCGGAAGGATAAAAACCTGGAAAACGATACACTGATTGAACTGATGGTGATAAAAAACCTGTATGATGGTTATTTTAACCAGAATTATTCAAAACCCTCCATCATAATTCTTCTTGACTCATTAAAATCCATGAGTAAAATTGCATATCACAAACTGATCATTGATGAAATAAAGGCTGAAATTACAAAATTAATGGTCGGAACACCGGCTCCTTCATTTGAATTATATGACAGGGACAGTAACCTGATCAGCCTGGATAATTTTTCCGGTCAGTATGTTTATCTCAGTTTTTGTAATTCCTTCAGCTATTATTGTATTATGGAGTTTGAGTTATTAAATGATCTGATAAGCAGACACCAGAATCATCTTGCTATTATTACAATTCTTGTAGATGACAGCTTCAGGGCAATGAGAGATCTTCTGCGAGCCAATAAATACAACTGGACCTTCGTACATTATTCAAATCAGCCGGATGTTATTGACAATTATGACATTCAGGCCTACCCTGCCTACTACCTGATTGGGCCCGATGGAAAGCTGATTGCCTCCCCTGCACCATCTCCTTCCGAAGGTTTTGAATCCTACCTTATAAAAGTATTGCGCGCCAGGGGGGAGATATAATTGCTGGTTCCTGGTTCCTGGTGGCTGGTTCCTTATAGCTGGTTCCTGGTGGATTAGAGTTCTGAGTGCTGAATTCTGAATGCTGAGTTTTGCCACCTGTTTGCCGGTCAGGCAGGGTTTCCAACCGGTATTTGTATCAATTCCGGGAGACATAGTCTAGTCTGCCAGCCTGTGTATCCGCATGACCGCATAACTTACCAACCGCAAGACAGGAGGAATTTCCAACCGGATTATCTGGCCCCTAGTTGTTTGTTTCTGGTACCTGATTAGTTTGAGTTCAGAATCCGCGAATGTGTTATAACTAAACGCTACCTGAAAATCAAATTCACACTCTCCTCTTCGCTATACTCTCCTCAAACGTATAATCCACCACTCACGATTCACGATTGCTCGCTCCCGCAAAGCCACAATCATAACCCGCTCGCGAACACCACTCACGATTCACGATTGCTCGCTCCCGCAAAGCCACAATCATAACCCGCTCGCGAATGTTTGCGCAGCAAACATTTCACGACTTATGACTCACGACTCACGGCTTCTTCCCTTCCCCGGCATGGATCACATCAATAACAGTCGGGAAGGTATTACCTGAGATTTTATCAAGCTGATTGTATGGAAGCCAGATTACCTTTTCAATTCCTTCCGTACCGGGTGACTGAGGATCTTTTTCTCCATCATAATGCATTGCAAACCACATGGTTTCTTTCAGGACAGGTACATCTTCCAGGAAATATATATGGTACGTAGTAATTAAATATCCTTCGACTTCATGTCCTTCGATCATACATTCCTCTTCAACTTCCCTCAATGCTGTCTCTTCACTTGATTCATTTGTATCTACCTTACCTTTGGGAAGGTCCCATTTGCCCCTTCTAAACATAACAAGATTTTCTCCCTTCTTATTTTTAACCAGTCCACCCGAAGCAAGGATTACTTTAAAACAGGAACGGAATGTTTTCATACAGTGATTAATATCGGTATGAAATATTACCAGGTTGCCTGGTTTACCGGAAAGCAGGTATCGCATTACCTGTGGTTTCAGATCGTGAATATCCCTGAAGGAGCTTATATAATCATACCTGAACTCAGAGATCTTCGGGATTTTATCCGCTAAAAAGATTGTATTATCGTTAAAAAAAACTTTATACATTTGTCAATATGGAAATCTCAAAAAAACTGGCAGGTTATCTATTGCAAATTAAAGCAATTATCATTGATCCTGCAAAACCTTTTACCTGGTCTTCAGGCTGGAAATCACCAATCTATTGCGACAATAGGAAAACCCTTTCTCATCCGGAGATCAGGGATTTCATACGTGATCAGCTGACCAGTTTAATCCAGGACCGTCTGGGTATTCCGGATATGATTGCCGGTGTCGCCACAGGAGCCATTGCGCAGGGTGCACTTGTCGCTGACAAGCTTCATTTACCATTTGTATATGTCAGATCCTCTGCAAAAGATCATGGAACAGGTAATATCATTGAAGGTGAGGTAACTCCCGGCAGATCTGTTGTTGTTGTGGAAGATCTTGTTTCAACCGGAGGAAGCAGTCTCAGGGCAGCAGATGCTTTACGTGAGGCAGGATTGAATCTCCTTGGTATGGTTGCAATATTTACATATGGTTTTAAAACTGCCGAGGATAATTTCCGGAACGCCGGCATAACACTTCATACCATTACAGATTATCACACATTGATTACCCATGGAGTGAGCACGGGCTATGTTCAACCCCGGTTTCTTGAAACACTCAAAGAATGGAGAGAAAATCCAGCTCAATGGGGGAAAAATTAAATTAACCTGCATGCCGAAAATTGAAAGCCGCGTTGGTAAAATCAATGCATCAGAAGAAAAAATCTTTACTTTTCTGTCAGATTTTAATAATTTCAGAAACCTGATACCGGAAGACAGAGTGAAAGACTGGGAATCTACAGAAGATACCTGCAGTTTCAGTGTAGAAGGTCTTGGCCGCTTTGGTCTCAGGATTATTGAAAAAGAGCCCAATAAACTGATCAAAATTACCAGTGATGATAAAACACCGGTCAGTTTCCTTTTATGGACTCAAATAAAAGAAGTCGAAGAGAATGATTCACGTCTCATGATTACCGTTGATGTGAATGTGAACCCATTTATGGCAGTAATGATAAAGAATCCTCTTCAGACTTTTGTGGATACACTCATAGACCAGGCAGAGAAATTAACTTTTTGATAAAAATTGGGGGTATGTTACAACTCTACCCCCTCTTAATCTCCCCTTGAAATGGGCAACCCGGGAGGTGGTTTCTATTCCCCTTCCCTTTTCAGGAGAAGGAGTTAGGGGAGGGGGTGAAGTAAATCACATAGTGATCTATCCCCATCACTACCGAATCAATTCAACTTCTTTAAATCCATACTTCCGGATTTCTCCTCCCTCCGTTTCCAGTATTAATACACCAGTCGATTCAACACCTCTTATCCTGGCTTTAAAATTATCCGCACCGCTTCGGTAATCTCTCAATTCCTCCAAGCCATAAAGACTGCCGGTATATCTCTTTTTAATCATATCCCGTTTATCCCTTAGAAGTATGTTATACCAATATTCGAGCTGTACCATCAGATTATCCAGCAATTCAGTCATGTCAAAATGACACCCTGTCTCGAGGTACAATGAGGTCGGATGAGGAATTGCCTTGCTGAACTTTTCCTGGTTTACATTCAGCCCTATACCCGCGATCGACTTTTCAAGTTTATTCCCCTGAATATGATTCTCGATGAGCAATCCTGCTATCTTTTTATGCTTTACATACATATCATTGGGCCATTTGATTGTTGTTTCTTTACAATATGACCCGATGATTTCAAGAAGGGCAAGACTTACAACCATTGAAAGGTAAAACTGGTATTGGGGTGCAAGAAAATCCGGTAATAGCAAAATACTCATCAGCAAGTTTTTCCCCGGCTCACTTTCCCATGTGTTATCCATGTGGCCTTTCCCTCTTGTCTGAAAACCTGCAATTAGTATAGTACCTTCATCAATTTCGTTTTTTTGCAGCATCCTCTGCATTTCTTCATTCGTTGAATCAATTGATTCATAAAATATCCTTTTCGATGAGAATTTTCTTTCTATCATAATATTAATTTTAGAGCGATAAAAAAGAAGAAATTAATTGGAACCAATTAACAGGGTCTTTAAAATGTTACTTACCGTCCCGACACCATTGCGACCATTGGTACCATTGCGGCAATTGCGACCATCCATCATGTAATTTCTTCCCCCTTCTCAGAACAAATTTCGCCATTTTCTGTTATATATTTAAAACAAGATGGGAAATCGTGGCATACCATTTGAACAGCTTGAAAAAGTGCAAATACTTAAATTTTGCTTAATTTTGTGTCAAATATTGTGAATGAGGAAAAAGAAAGATGATAACCTTCCGGATCTGGAGAATACAATCATAGAAAGTATTCGTGAAAAAAAAGGAAGAAACATAATAAGTATCGATCTCAGGCTACTGAATAATTCTGTTTGTGTATATTTCGTGATATCTCATGGTGACTCTAATACACAGGTCAGGGCCATAGCAGAAAATATTGAGCAGAAAGTCAAAAAGATACTCAACCTGAATGTCTATCACAGGGAGGGATATGAAAATGCCCATTGGATTCTCCTTGATTACAATACCGTTGTTATACACATATTTCAGGAGGAGACAAGACGGTATTACAGGCTTGAGGAGCTGTGGGCAGATGGCAAATTCACAATATTGGAGGACATATTATAATTAACCTTGTGAAATGATATGAGTGAGAAGTCAAAAAATAATAATTTAAAGAACAATTCAGGCGGTGGATCGGGCAAGGGTCAGAATCCCAGGCCAAAATTCAGTGTCTACTGGATTTATGGTATCATAGGGCTTGCCATTATAGGGACCTATTTCCTAAATATGGGTGGAAAGCCCGAAGAAATCTCCTGGCAACGCTTTGAAAAAGAGATTCTTGCCAGCTATGATGTTGAGAAGATCGTTATAGTAAACAAGGAAAGAGCCGAGATATATATTAAGAAGGATCGCCTGTCATCAGGCAAATATAAGGACACTGATTCAAGAAGTCTCAACCCTCTTGGGAAGACCGGTCCGCAGTACTTTTTTACGATTGGTTCTGTTGAGATTTTTGATCAGAGGCTTCAGGAAGCGATGAAAGATTTTCCTGAAGAAGAACTTGTTACTGTAACCTATGAAACAAGGAGGAATTTCTTTGGTGAGATTATCGGGTGGCTGTTACCTATATTTTTACTGGTCATCATATGGATATTTATTTTCCGAAGGATGAGTGCAGGTGCCGGGGGAGGTGGAGCCGGTAATATTTTCAATGTTGGAAAATCCAAGGCTCGCATATTTGATAAGGATGCCCATGTAAAGGTTGATTTTAAGGATGTTGCCGGTCTTGAGGAAGCGAAACTTGAAGTAAAAGAAATTGTAGATTTTCTTAAGAACCCGAAGAAATATACCGACCTGGGAGGAAAGATTCCGAAGGGTGCGTTGCTGGTTGGCCCTCCGGGAACAGGAAAGACCCTTCTTGCCAAAGCTGTTGCCGGCGAGGCGAATGTGCCCTTTTTCTCAATATCCGGATCGGATTTTGTCGAAATGTTCGTCGGAGTGGGTGCATCACGTGTAAGAGACCTGTTCAAACAGGCTAAAGAGAAAGCTCCCTGTATTGTCTTTATAGATGAAATAGATGCTGTGGGGAGGGCCCGGGGAAGAAATCCGAATTTCGGGGCAAATGATGAAAGAGAAAACACACTTAACCAGCTGCTGACTGAAATGGATGGTTTTGACACAAATACAGGAGTTATCATCCTGGCAGCTACAAACCGTGCTGATGTGCTTGACAGGGCACTGCTGCGTGCCGGACGTTTTGATCGCCAGATCCATGTTGAACTACCCGATATGAAGGAACGCCGAGAGATCTTTGATGTCCATCTGAGACCATTGAAACTGGATAAAAACCTTGATATTGAAATTCTTGCCAAACAAACTCCCGGCTTCTCCGGTGCTGATATTGCAAACGTTTGTAATGAAGCAGCTCTAATAGCTGCTCGAAAAAACAAGAAACAGGTTGAAAAACAGGACTTTCTTTGTTCAGCTCTTGGCGGAAGGGCATCGGAAGAAATCAATTTTAAGAAAATCTCTACGGGTGCTTTGAATGACCTTGAACGTATAACCAAACTGGCATACGCCATGGTTTCCTATTTCGGTATGAGTGATAAAGTAGGAAATATCAGCTTTTATGATTCAACCGGACAAGCCGAATTCTCTTTTAATAAACCTTATTCTGAGAAAACTGCAGAACTGATCGATGAGGAAGTGAATATTCTTATTGATTCGCAATATGAACGTGCGAAGAAAATCCTCAGAGAAAATATGGAGGGACTGAAAAAACTTGCTGAGCAACTTCTTGAAAAAGAAGTGATCTTCAGTGAAGATCTGGAAAAAATATTTGGAAAGAGAAAGGAAAAACCTGATGACAAGACCCGGGATAAAAAACTGCCAACCCGGCCAATTGGAAAGCGGAATACATCAAAATCAAAAAATAAAACAAAATCTGTTACTCCTGAAACTGACTCCCAGCCGGTGATCGGAAAAGACGATCCGGAACAGAAAAACCGGCAGAGTAAAAGAGCATGATCCACATCCAGAATAATCCAATGGAAAAAGGCTGGGTCGCTATATACACAACAAATAAATTATACCAGGCTGAGCTTCTCAGAAAGGTGCTCGGTGACAACGGTATAGGATCATTTATCCTGAATAAACAGGATTCTTCATACAAATTTGGAAATATCGAGGTTTGCGTCAGGAGAGAAAATGTACTGAAAGCAAAAATGCTGGTTAAAGAATTTGAAAATTGAAAAATTTTACACAGAGAACAATCACCGGATTATTATATGTTGCAGTTATCATAATCTCCCTCTACCTCCATCCCTTCCTGTTCATGTCATTGCTGATGATCATCATGATACTGGCAATGATTGAATTCTACAGGTTAATTACAACAGAAAATATTAAACCACAGGTTTTGCCAGGCATAGTAACAGGTATCATTATACTTTTAACATCCTGTGTATACGCTGCCGGATTTATCCATACCAGGATATTGTTTTTACCAGCTATTCTTGTTTTCTTATTATTTTTTATTGAATTATTCCGCCATCAGGGAATCCTGGCAGGCAATCTCGCATTTACAATCCTCGGCTTGATTTATATTACCTTCCCCTTATCCATTCTGATTCTTCTTGGTTATCCAACGAGCATAGTGGAAGGATTTTCTCTGGAAATCATCCTTGGCTACCTCATTCTGTTATGGTTATATGATACCGGAGCATACATTATTGGCAGTTTTGCTGGCAGGCATAAAATAATGGAAAACATTTCTCCTGGCAAATCATGGGAGGGATTTCTGGGCGGATTGATAATATCTATAGGAGTTGCCTTTGCTGTTGCTGAGTTCTTTCCAATCCTTGACAGAACAGATTGGATGATTGTTGCCCTGATAACAGCCGTCACAGGAACTCTTGGAGACTTTGTCGAATCAGGATTGAAAAGAAATGCCGGGGTTAAAGACAGCGGGAAAATACTCCCTGGTCACGGAGGTATGCTCGACAGAATAGATTCAATTTTGTTATCTGTTCCTTTTGTATATATATATCTTCTGATAAGGCAGTATCTTTAACTGGTTTTAACCACAGTATAAACAGAGAATAAAGAGAATAAATAGAGATCACGGAGTTAAATACCGGGGGTAAAGAAATATCTCTGTGCCTTCTGTGCATTTTCTGCGGACTCTGTGTTTAAATAAATAACATAATCATTATAGTAGCACCTGAAATGATTCATAAAGAAGGCAAAAAAATAATTTCTTTAACATTCATTATTCTGGCAATATTAAATGCCCTTCTTTTGATTTTATTACCATCCTCCTTCCTGTTAAAACTGGTAATTATTGTTCTTTCCTTTACGTTATTCTTTCTCTTCTGCCTTTTTTTCAGAAAACCTGCCAGAAAATTCAATCCCAATGATCAGTTGATTTATTCCCCGGCAGATGGCCGAATTGTCGCAATAGAGGAAACCCGGGAAGAGGAATATTTCGGAGATATCCGAATTCAGATTTCTGTGTTCATGTCGATATGGAATGTACATATTAACTGGTATCCTGTGTCGGGGAAAATAATTTACTATAAATATCATCCTGGCAATTATCTCGTGGCCAGGTATCCCAAATCCTCCGTGAAAAATGAGCGGAACACAATTGTAATCGAAAGCAGAGATGCCGGAAAAATCCTGGTCAGACAGATCGCAGGAGCAGTTGCCCGAAGGATTATTTCAAATGCACATCCGGATAAAATGGTGAACCAGGGTGATGAACTCGGTTTTATTCGCTTCGGATCACGTGTCGATATACTTCTTCCACCCGGGATACAGCTGTTAGTAAAACCAGGCGATCAGGTCAGAGGACTGGTAACACCTGTTGCAGGCATCAAATAAATAATTTAAGACACCTTTATCCTTCTTTAACATCCGGTTAACAGTTCCGGGAACTTTTTAGTTTTATATTTGGGATATTAAAACTGATTGTTAAATCTCAAAATTGAAGACGATGAAAAAATTGTTAGTATTATTTGCACTTGTAGCTTTTCTTGGTGTTATTTCATCTCCGGTATTTGCCGTAACTGAAACAGGAAAAATCACACGCGTTCTCAGCGATGATGATCCCAAGAAGAAGGAAAACAAAGAAGATAAAGAAACCAAGGATAATAAAGAAACCAAGGAAGTTAAGGATCAGAAAAGTGAATGCCCTGACAGTAAAACTCCTGCCTGCTGCGAAAAAAGTAAAGAATGTACAGATAAAAAGTAATTCATTAATAAATTATCTGATATAATTTTATTCCATTTAATTAACGATAACAAGGAATTAATTTAGAAGAGCCGCGCCTTGGTGCGGCTCTACAAATTAATATGAACCAATAACAGATCCGCAGGAAAATAATATTAAGAGGCTGTATCAAAAGTTATTAATTGTCTTTTTATCCTTTGTGTAACTTTGTGTTGCACTTTGTGATCCTTGGTGGTTTAATTAGTTATATTAACCGCAAAGGTACACAAAGGTTTACTCAAAGGATCACAAAGGACTTTTGATACAGTCTCTTTTATTTTTTTTCATTTTACTTTATAATTTTACCGGAAAACATCCAGACAAATGAAAGTAATCAATCCTTTAAAAATTAATGACCTTGTTTATTGGGCTGGTATTCTCGACGAGGATCTGGTCACGTTCGACATCGTAATGGAGACACAATATGGGACAACCTATAATTCCTTTCTCCTGAAAACAGATAAGATAGCTGTTATTGATACCGTAAAGAAAACTTTTGCAGAAACATACATCCAGAATATCAGCAAGATGGTGAATCCTGCTGAAATTGAATACATTATTTGTAATCATACTGAGCCCGATCATTCCGGCAGTGTCGGGAAACTCCTGGAGCTGGCACCGGATGCAACAGTCGTAGGAAGTGGTCAGGCCATTCATTACCTGCAGGAAATGATTGAAGAACCATTCAGAAATATGAAGGTTAAAGACGGGGATGTGTTAAGCCTTGGTAACAGGACATTAAAATTTATCGGAGCTCCAAATCTCCATTGGCCAGACTCAATATATACCTACCTGGAGGAGGATAAAATACTTTTTACATGTGATTCATTCGGAGCTCATTATTGTGATGAAAAGATGTTTGATGACCAGGTAAGTGATTATTCAGATACATTTAAATATTATTTCGACGTCATCTTAAAACCATACAGCAAATTCATGCTTAAGGCGATTGAAAAGATCAGGCCCTTGCAAATCAGTATGATTTGCCCGGGACATGGTCCTATTCTCCGTCATACCTGGAAGGACAAGGTGGATATTTCTGAAAAATATGCAAAAGAATATCTTGATCTTACAGCTGGAGGAATCAACCAGGTACTCGTTACTTATATATCCGCATATGGCTTTACAAAAGAGATGGCTGAAAAGATTGGGGCCGGCATACGCAAAGCAGGTGTTATCAGTGTCGAACTTGCTGATATTGAACACATCAGCCTTGGAGATCTTGAGGAAAAGATTGTCCGTTCAGAAGGTATCCTGGTCGGTTCGCCAACAATCAATCAGAATACCCTGTTACCGGTATATAAATTATTTGCTCTCATCAACCCTATCCGTGATAAGGGAAAACTTGCTGCTTCTTTCGGATCATATGGCTGGAGTGGTGAAGCTGTAAAATTAATCGATGACCATTTAAGGAACCTTAAGCTGGATGTTGTGCAGGCAGGATTGGCCACTAAATTCTACCCTGGCAGGAATAAGACTGAAGAACTTGAGATGTTTGGAGAGAATTTCGGCAAGTTGTTCCTTGAGAGGAGAAATAACTAAAATCCATATTGGTAAGAACACCCAGGGCATAACATCAAGTTACCTTTCAAGCACACCCAGGGCATGACTTAAAGTCAAGCCCTGGGTGAGGGGTAGGTTCGTTTTAAAATACCATCAATTTACTTACTCCAATCAATTTATTCCCCTGTACAATTCTAAGGTAGTATACTCCTTTCCTGTAATCCTGAACGTTCATTTGATGGAGGGAAATACCACTTTCAATCTGGTAAATCCCAATGAGTGCACCCATATGATTAAATACCTGCAGAGTAGTTCTTTCAGCCAGGGGATCGCTGAAAAGGATATTTGTAACATCGCTGGCAGGATTCGGGAAGATAAGGAGTTCCAGATTTTTAGCATGCATAAATGTGCTGACCGGTCCGGCAAGGGCATCAGGATCATTTGTTGCAGCCTGGTATACTTCTTTTGTATCCCGGTTCTGAATAAAGACAACCACATAGAGAAGGTCTTCATTGAGAACATTCTGTATATTCCAGTCAAGGGAGAAATTTTCCTTTTCTCCTTTTACCCACTCCCTTGTAAAGATCGTTCCTCCGGCATCAGGCAGCATTTTCCTGACAACATTTTCAAATCTCGTCTGGTTAAAGGCCCCATGATAGGCAGGATCGTCAATTTCTTTTTCAATAACGGCTGTATGAACAGTATAACTCGATAATGCCATGTTATTCAGGGCTGTAATTTCAACAGAAATATTCATTTGTCCGTTTTGAGTTTCTGCCTGTATGTCGATACCAAAATCAGGATCCCTCAGAACACGTGTATAGAGGTTAAGCTCATTCAAATCACTGGTAATATAATCGTAAACATACTGACCAGAACTTCCTCCACCATCAAAATATGTATACGGAAATGTTGATATTCCGTAATACAAAGATCTTGCACCCGGACCGATAGGATAGTCAGTGTACATTTTATCAGTCCCCAGATCTCCCACATGGTATTGAATATCAATAATATCCAGCACATTTTCTGACACCAGGTTGTTGACCTCATCATTTGCATTTTTACAGGTAGAATCTGCAGCGCTTGTAAAGTGCTCCAGCAGCACCAGCCTTGTCCTTTCTCCTATAAACACGTCATCAAATGCGAATCCTTCATTCTGAACAACACTGGATCCGTCAGATCCATAGGCAAACCTGAATTGAATGATAGGTTTGGTTCTCAGGTTATCCAGTTCATGTTTTGCAATTACCCAGCTGGCATCAGGTTTAAAAGTAAAATCACCTGTCCATCCCTGTTCCTGCCCACCGGGGCCATTCTGTATCCTGTAGGAATTGTACCAGCTGATGCTTCCATCATCCAGTGTTCCGACATTATTCCAGGTTTTACCGTGATCCGCTGTATATTGCAGGACTGCGCCATCCCTGTCACGTTCAAAGGATCTTTTAATGCTGAAGCGAATCATTGGCCGATACAAACCAGACAGATTGAAACAGGGGCTGGAGACCCATGATTGTTCAACAAGTGTCCTGTCATTGATATCTGTATACCATGCCTTGGCTCCCGAGGCAGCAGTCCGTGGAAAATCAGATGAATTCACATCCTTGAAAGTCCAGCTGTTTATGATTGTGTTGATGCTGTCATATGTGCTGTACCAGCCGGGAGGATCATTCTCAAAATCCTCGAAATAAGGCTCGTCGGCAGT
>LJUQ01000193.1 GCA_001304505.1 Bacteroides sp. SM23_62_1 | reverse complement strand
AGGTGGACTGAATGATAAAAACAGTACATCCCCTCACCGATTCCTCATAATAGGGCTGGAATTCCCCGTCACTGAACCTTAAAACAGTGGTCTTGCCTAGCTCTGTTCCGTAACTTTTTGCTATCATCCTTCCCAGGTAAGCCGACTGGGTACCGGCAAAAATCTTGATTGGAGAATTAGCAACAGCCTGTGGTTTCATTTTCTGTGTCTGATAATTTTTATTTTAGAATGATCAAAAGTAAAAATTTGAAATAAATTTTGATGTGTAATGTTGATGAAAAAAGTTAAATGGTGGAAAAAATGTTTAATTCGCTCACCGTTGGATAGATCAAAAAGGAAATAAGGCTAAGGAAAATTAGTTTATTGGTATATTAGTATAATGGTATATTGGTGTGTGTGGGTGGGGATTTAGATGGTCCGATTTCTAATCGGACCAGGAACCAACAACCAACAACCAGGAACCAGCAACTAATTCCTCTTATCAATACCCCACATCAGTTTGTTGCGCATGGTATCATAAAATGTGTATCCTTCGATACGGATGGTTTTAATCGTGAAGTTGGCACGTTTGATCAGTATTTCGATATTGGTATTGAAAATTTCAGTCCTGGAGTCCAGTGAAAGGATAAAACAGGAATCCCTGCTGTCAACCTTCAGCCTGATGGTGTTATGATCGGGGACAATTACCGGTCTGACAGCGAGGTTGTGTGGAGCAAGGGGGGATATGATGAAGTTATTGGAATCGGGTGTCACAATAGGGCCGCCAACACTCATGGAATATGCTGTGGAGCCGGTTGGGGTGGAGATGATTAACCCGTCGGCCCAGTAAGAGTTCAGGGGGATATCATTGAGATAGGCATGGATCGTGATCATGGATGAATACTTCTTCTGGAGGCTCACATCGTTCAGGGCACAACTGAACCCACTCAGCTTGCCTTCCGAAAGCTCGAGGTTGATTAATGACCTGTGCTCAAGCGAGTAATGTTTTTGAAAAATAGCATCAATTGACGACTCAATACTTGACGCAGGAATGTTGGATAAGAACCCCAGCCTTCCTGTATTGATGCCTGCAATAGGGATACCCTTATCCTGCACAATGGTTACGCTTTCAAGGAAGGTGCCATCACCACCCAGGCTGAGCATGATCTCTGCCACATCAATGATATCCTCGCGCTTTTCATAGGTTCCATGTATGGCAGGCTTAATCCCGGCATCACCGGTAAGAAAATCCAGAAATGGCTTATATATGAATATTTCAGCACCATGTTCTGCAAGCTTTTTGAACAGTGCAGAAACACTTGTTATAAAATCTTTTGAAAAAGGACGGCCGTATAATGCAACTTTCATCTGGATATTGTTAGATACTTAAATATCTCATAAAAAGTTCATACCGGTTATTAAGCAGATCATCCATTTCATCACTCTGAAGATAGGAAGCCTTAACATCATAATTAAACCTGTTGAATGTCTGCACGATGGATGTTATATCCGTGATATTTAGCTTGATCGTAATGGTCATTTTTGTACTGTCTTCAGGTGAAGAGATATATAAACCGAGGATCTTTGCATCATTGCTTTCAACGATCCGGGCAATCTCTGACAGGGAATAATCATTGATGTTCAGATCAAGCTCAATGATACTCCCGGGATTACTCAATGCTGACAGGTCAGCAAAATGATGCAGCAGATCGGTCTGGGTTATCAGCCCAAGGTATTTTTTTTCTTTATCCAGCACAGGAACAACCGTTAAGTTGAGCCGGGAGACCAGCTCGATGACCTCAAAAATATGCTGATTAAAATAAACATATGGGCTGAAAAGAGATAATTTATGATTGCCAATGGGCTCATCTGCCATATTCAAATCATAGATATCCTGGTCGGAAATAAGGCCAAGGAATTCCTGGTTATTCACGATGGGAAGATGGGAGATCTTGAATATATCCATCCACGAAAGGGCCTGTAAACCGGTATCTGACGTCCGAAGGGCCGGTACGATATCCGATAATAAATCCTTTGCCAGCATTCCCGTAATTTTTATATATTTATATTATCAATAACCCCACACCCCACACTCCAACCTTATCACACTTTAAACTTTGAACTTTAAACTTATTATATGGTCAGGCTGAGTGTAAATATAAATAAAATTGCAACATTAAGGAATGCCAGGGGTGGTAATATCCCTGATGTGCTGAAGGCAGCCATTGATTGTCAGCGGTTTGGAGCCGAAGGTATTACCGTTCATCCCCGGCCTGATGAAAGACATATCAGGTACCATGATGTCCGGGATATCAGGCCCATCATTACCACAGAGTTTAATATTGAAGGATACCCCTCCAGGCCATTTCTTGACCTTGTGAAAGAGGTGGTACCCCACCAGGTTACGCTGGTACCCGATCCGCCTGATGCACTGACTTCCAACCAGGGGTGGGATACAATAAAACACCAAAGCTTCCTGCAGGATGTTATTGGTGAACTGAAGGAAGCAGGAATTCGCACTTCAATTTTTATAGGCACCGATATAAAACTTGTTAAAAAAGCTGCAGAGACAGGTACGGACAGGATCGAACTGTATACAGAGCCCTACGCCGCTAAATTCCCGGAAGACCCTGAATCTGCTGTCAAACCTTTTACACTTGCTGCAAAAGCAGCTTCCACAGCCGGCCTGGGAATAAATGCCGGTCACGACCTTAACCTGCATAACCTGAAATTCCTTCGTGATAATATCCCCGGGCTGCTTGAAGTATCCATCGGTCATGCACTAATCTCAGATGCACTCTACTACGGACTGGAAAATACTATCCAGATGTATCTGCGACAGCTGAAAACTTAATAATCCGGCCAGTAAGCCTGATCTTAAGACCAGCGACCGCAGAATGAATGCCCCGGCTTTTCAGCCGGGACATTCACTTCATCGATGGTGACAAGAATCCCCGGCTTCCCAGCCGGGACATTCACTTCATCGATGGTGACAAGAATCCCCGGCTTTTCCAGCCGGGACAATGAGACCGCTGATATTACCCTCCATGTAAAAGACCATAAATATTTTTTAAAGCCTGGCCTGAGGAGTACAGGGGAAAGGATGGTTGTCGTCAGAATACAAAACTTTTTGCTGATGATACCTATATTTGTAACAAATTTCGGTTACTATTTCATGAAATTATTCTACAGGAAGCTGGGTGAAGGACCAACAGTAATTATCCTGCATGGATTATACGGATCTTCGGACAACTGGTATTCGATAGGGAAAGAACTGGCAGAGGATTTTGAGGTATTCATCCCGGATCAGCGCAATCACGGGCAGAGTCCGCATACCGACAAACATACATATGAACTGATGAAGCTCGATCTGCTGGAACTCATGGACGGGGAGGGTATTGATAAAGCCATATTGATCGGACATTCGATGGGGGGTAAGACAGCGATAAGCTTTGCAGCAAAGTATCCCGGACGTGTAACCTCCCTCGTGGTAATTGATATTGCAGCTAAGAGTTACATGAAGCTGAGAGATTTGTCAGCCCAGACTGTCGACCATTTAAATATAATGACCGCCATGCTGAATGTAGATTTTGGCAAAGTGAAAAGCCGTGAGGATGTGGATCGCCGGTTATCTGAATCAATCCGTTCACCAAGGGTCAGAAGTTTTCTCCTTAAAAATCTCAGGCGTGACCCGGATAATTCGTACAGATGGGGAATAAATGTCGGGACCCTGAGCCGTGAACTGCCTGCCATCATGGATGAGGTTGGAACAGACCAGTCCGGCATCGCAGGATTCCCTGTTCTGTTCATCCGTGGAGAAAAGTCATCCTATATCCTGGATGAAGATATCCCCGGCATTAAAAAAATTTTTCCTTTCGCTGACTTAGTAACAATACCGGATGCAGGACACTGGCTCCATGTCGAAAAATCCGCACTCCTCGTGAAGACACTGAAATATTTCTTGCTGGGGTAGGGAAGAAAGGGTAAAGTGCCTTTAAAATCAACCTCATCCCGAAGAGCGAAGCGATTTCGGGATCTTCACTGGTTATTCTCAATACGCCTCATAGCTGGTTATTTTTGGCTTCATAAGGCATTTATAATCTGATCTATATATCATTATTAGCGTCGAATATTCTTTTTAATGATGGAGGAGAGAATATCGAGTGCAGCATTTTCATCCTCTCCATGTTGAATGATAATGTCGGCGTACTGTTTTGTAGGTTCAACAAACTGCATATGCATGGGTTTGACAGTTTTTTCATAACGTTCGAGCACCTGTTCGGCAGACCGCCCCCGTTCATTGATATCCCTGGTGATAACCCTGCGCAGCATGTCATCCGGGTCGGTATCAATAAACACTTTGATATCTATTAACCGGCGGAGTCCCTCATGACTCAGAATAAGTATACCTTCTAGTATCAGGATATCAGCAGGTTTAGTATGAATGATCTCTGCTGACCGTGTGCAGGTAAGAAATGAATAGACAGGCTGTTCAACAGGCTTACCCTGCCCAAGGGTTCTGATATGATTGCAAAGCAGATCGAAATCGAGCGCAGATGGATGATCGAAATTGATTTGTTGCCTTTCTTCAAGAGGAAGATGACTGTTATCGCGGTAATATGAATCCTGCCGGAGGACAGCAATGTGCTCACCGCTGAATTTATGTATGATCTCCCTTACAAGGGTGGTCTTCCCTGATCCTGTCCCTCCAGCAATTCCAACTACAATCATATTTGAAATTACAAATATCTGAAATTTGGAATACCTGAAATTTGGAATGAAAAATTTAAAATGTTAAAACATAAAATGTTTAACATTTAAAAGTTATTCATCAGCTAAAGCTGACAGTAACTAAAAATATATCTCTCTCCCCCTCACTCCTTCGCCCTTCTCTCCATCCCTCCCTCGTCCCTTCACACCATACACCATTTCCCCACTCTTCCTTAGCTTCAGCCTCAGCCTTCTTCTACTTTCAGATAATATTTGGTATTTTTACTGATCCAATGATCCAAGATAATAAAATATTATGAATACGTTTTATCCAATTAAGTTTCAGCCGATTCTGAAAGACAAGATCTGGGGAGGGTCACGTTTAAAAAATATCCTGAATAAAGCCACCGGTTCAGACAAGTGCGGGGAGAGCTGGGAAATATCGGCAGTTCAGGGAAACCTTTCGATTGTCAAAAATGGTTATCTGACGGGTAATAACCTCCAGGAAATTATCGAGGTTTATATGGGTGACCTTGTAGGAGATAAGATTTACAGCCTCTATGGTATTGAATTTCCCCTGCTGATCAAGTTTATCGACGCGAATGATATCCTTTCCGTCCAGGTACATCCTGATGATGAACTGGCAAAAATGAGACACAATGCTTATGGTAAAACGGAAATGTGGTATGTCGTAGAAGCTGAAAAGGATGCTGAACTGATTTCCGGATTTAATCGTGAACTTGACAGGGAAACCTATCTGAGGCATCTTCAGAGTAAAACGCTGAAGGAAATTTTGAATTATGAGAAGGTCAGGAAAGGAGATGTGTTCTTCACCCCTGCAGGAAGGGTACATGCTGTAGGAGCCGGGATCCTGCTGGCAGAAATTCAGCAAACCTCCGATATTACATACAGGATCTATGACTGGGACCGCCTGGATGATAAGGGTTATCCCAGGGAAATGCATACTGAACTGGCCCTGGATGCCCTGGATTTTAAATATTATGATAAATATCGCACTGATTATGAGGCTGTCATGAATCTGACAACCATTATTGCGGACTGTAAATATTTTACGACCGGATTGCTGCTTTTCGATCAGCCGGTAGAAAAAGACTATAATTTCATTGATTCGTTCGTTATTTATATGTGCCTGGAAGGACGGATTAACATTTTCTACGGTAACAATATGTCAGAGGAAATCACGAAAGGAGAATCTGTCCTGATACCGGCATCCCTCAAAAATATAACCCTTGTGCCGGCGGGCCAGGCAAAAACACTCGAGGTATATGTGAAATGAGCATGGAGTATGGAGTATGGAGTAAGGAGTATGGAGTAAGGATGGAGAAGGGGAGAGGATGGAAGAAGAATTAAAGCCCACGAATTTACAGGCTGTGTGAAAAGTCTGTTATTTTTTATTTCCCGTAGATTGCGCAGATTTAAAACGCAAATTTCGCAGACCATAATGCGCTGAATTTTAAATATTTGCGAAATCTGCGGTATAATCTGCGATTATCTGCCCTGTGAAATATCCTTACAGGATTTTTGCTAGAAAAAAATTTCACAGGGTCTGCGGGAAGCCTTTAAAAACTTTTCGCACACTCTCTTTAATGGTGGGGGGGGTGCAAGTATGTATCACATGAATTATCAATGGCAATGAAAATAAGTAAGACAGAATTTATCTGCAGCAGCAAAGATGCCAGGAACTGTCCGGAATCCGATTTGCCTGAATATGCCTTCATAGGAAGGTCGAATGTGGGAAAATCATCCCTGATCAATTACCTGGCAAACCGGAATAAACTTGCACGTACCTCATCCGCGCCGGGAAGAACAAGACTCATCAATCACTTTCTCATCAATGATGAATGGTACCTGGTCGACCTGCCCGGGTACGGCTATATTCGGTCAGTCAAATCGGAACGACCGGTGCTGAAGAAGCTTATTTCGGATTATATCCTTCAACGTACCAGCCTTACCTGTCTTTTCGTTCTTCTTGATGCAAGGCTCGAACCCCAGAAGATTGATCTGCAGTTTATTACATGGCTGGGAATGAACCGGGTATCGTTTGTGCTGGTCTTCACAAAAAAAGATAAGATCTCCTCTGCCCGGTTCAGTAAAAACAAAAAAGCATATGAGTCATTACTCCTGCAATCATGGGTTAATCTACCCCCAATATTTATGACATCCGTCCTGAAAAAATCCGGAAGAGAGGAAATCCTTGATTTTATTGATCAGACTAACAGGGAATTAAGGAGGAAAGGGTGAGGGGAAAAGCGTGGGGGAATTGAAATATCGCCCCTGAAGGGGTGGAGGTGAGGGATTGTGTTTGTATAACTGAAATGTCACCCCTAAAGGGGTGGATGTGTGGGGATTGTGTTTGTGCTATCAGACGGATAAGGATCTGCCTTTGATGGGTAAAAGTCATCCCAAGGGAACGAAGTGACCGGGGGACCTCGTAATCTCATGCACCCAACCAGGATACAGGCTATAGTTTAAAGGAACAGTGTGGAAAGAAAAAATGACATATCTAAATAAACGTTCCTGGCGGATGCGGTGAGATACCTCGCCACAATTGGCGGATCGGGATGAAAAAGCAAATGTATCGGGCAAATTCAAATGAAAACAGTCAACCCGGTAAGACTGTTTATGAACATAAACAAAGGTCCCGGAACTCACTGTTTTCCAGGCAGGGATTGAATAAATTATGACTGAATATACCAATAATCCATTTTAAATCCTTCCTTCCCAAAACATACCAATAAACAAGTAAACCAATATACCAATATACCAGTATACCAATAATTAACAAGCCTTTTTATTATTTTAAATAATTATTTTTATATTTATTCTTACATTTGTAGCTCACACCTTTCAATTATGCGTATAAGGTTTATATTAATTCTGATATTGGGATTATTATTTTCCATTTCAGCAGGATATGCACAAAAATGGAAGTTGAGGCGGTATGAAGCTATCGCGGGAATCGGCACAGCTCACTATTTCGGGGATATTGGCGGAACAGCGGACGAGAGTAACATGTTTGGCCTGAAAGATATAGAAATATTTAAAACAAGGCCATCCATTTATCTGGGCGCCCGGTATAAAATACGGCATAATATGGCTGTTAAAGCAAATTTTATATTCGGGTTTATTTCGGGTGATGATGAGGGATCAAGAAATAATGAGCGGAATTATGCGTTTACATCAAAGATATTTGAACCATCTGCCCAGTATGAGTTTTCTGTTATTTCAGAAGAGAAAAAGTTCAGATCAACGGCCATGTTCAATAAACGGGGGATGATCAATAATTATGCCCAGTTTAATATTTATGGTTTCGCAGGATTGGGTGCGGTCATGGCTTTTCCAAAGGCCAAAAAGGATCTTGTTGACAGATATGACCCGGACCATCCAAAGGTAGGACTGGCATTCCCGATGGGCGTGGGCATGAAGTGGGTTTTCAGCTCCAACCTGTCCATTGGCGTGGAGTTTGGAGGAAGGTTTACAACAACAGACTACCTGGATGGGTATACATCACAGTACTCGAAAGCAAATGATGTTTATTATTTTGCGGTCTTCAATGCGATATACAGAGTCAAAACATCAAGAAGAGGTTTCCCGGTTATCGGCAGACGATCGGGATCATTCCTGTAGTATCCTCAGGAGTATTATTTTTATCCTTATTCTTTCTTTAATTTCTGGTATTACCTGGTCTCAGAGGAATGGTGATATAGGAATTGTCGCCGGCATATCATATTATATGGGCGACATTAATATGGTGAGGCATTTCTATAAGCCATCCCCGGCAGCTGGTGCGATGTACAGGCATAATTTCAATCCGCGCAATTCGATCCGCTTTCATGCCCTGTACAGCAGCATCAGGGGCGATGACCTGGATTTCAAAAACGATTTCCAGCAAGACAGGGGATTAAACTTTTCCACCACCTTTATGGATATTGCACTGAATACAGAGTTTAATTTCCTGCAATACAGGCCCACTAAAAGAAAGGATAATTATAGCCCCTATGTGACAGGTGGGATAGGATATAATCTTGTCTTCTCACCCGATGCAAGAGGATCTACCGCACTTGTCCTGACATACGGAGCCGGCTTTAAATTCAATATCAGCAAACGTGTCAGCTCGGGTATTGAATGGACTTTCCGAAAAACATTCAATGACCGCCTTGATGGAATTGAAAATCGCGGATCGGAATACAGAACATTCTATCACAATAATGATTGGTATTCTATAGTTGGTATATTTGTAACCTATAAGTTTTTAAGTTATCTCACCGAATGTCCGGCTTATGATAAGTAATCAAT
>LJUQ01000028.1 GCA_001304505.1 Bacteroides sp. SM23_62_1 | reverse complement strand
TTACGAGCAATTGAAGAATGAGAAAGTCAGTTTTGAATCCATTGATGTGGATGGGATTAAGGAACTCGTCAGTAACAATTTCGAAAAACTGAGACTTATAAACATCTGGGCTACATGGTGCGGTCCCTGCATCACAGAATTTCCCGAGCTTGTTGAAATTAACTGGATGTACCGTCACCGTGATTTTGAGCTGGTTACCATCAGTGCTGATAATCCGGGAAAAAATGAACAGGTACTCAAATTTCTCAGGAATAATCATGCTTCATGTAAAAACTATCTTTTTAACAGCAACGATAAATATGCCCTCATAGAAGCTGTTGATCCCAACTGGCAGGGAGCCTTACCGTATACATTGCTTGTCAAACCAGGAGGTGAGATCTTATATGCCGCGCAGGGAACTATTGATCCACTCAATATGAAACGTAAAATTGTAACTGTACTGGGCCGTTATAAGGACTGGTAATGAATAATATAAAAATTTGTACGATTTTTTTGATTAAATGGAATTCCTGCTTAATTTTAAATGTATTTAATACCATTATATTTTCACCAACACCCGGAGAGTTTAAAAGTTTGTGCTGAATATTTGTCTTTTAATACATGATCAAATATTATACAGAACATAAAAAAATTCTCGTAGCAATCGACTGCATTATTTTTGGCTGGGATGATGGTCAGCTTAAACTTCTGATATTAAAGAGGGATTTTGAGCCAGCTATGGGGGAAAAATCACTTATCGGAGGATTTGTAAAGGAAGATGAAAGTCTTGATAATGCTGCCAGGCGGATTCTTTATTTACTCACCGGCCTGTCGGATATTTACCTGGAACAGCTTTATACCTATGGAGAGGTTTTGAGGGATCCCGGAGAACGGGTCATTTCAGTTGCCTATTTTGCACTGCTCAAGATCCAGGATCTTGATCCGGAACATGTCAGGAAACATGGTGCACACTGGGTACATATTTCAAAATTGCCAGAATTGATATTTGACCATAATGTAATGATTCAAAAGGCATTTAAAAGGCTGAGACGAAGGGCTAAAAACGAACCTATCGGTTTTGAATTACTTCCGAAGAAATTCACCCTTCCACAACTACAGGGATTATATGAAGAAATATATCGGAAGAAATTCGATAACAGGAATTTCAGAAAAAAAGTGCTTGATATGCAGATCCTCAAAAAACTTGATGAAAAGGATAAATCAAGTTCAAAGAAAGGAGCTTATTTTTACAAATTTGATAAAATAAAATATGACCGACTTCTTCGTGAAGGATTTAATTTTAATTTATAGGTATCAATTCAAACATATTTTTTAAATCATAACGGTATGCACCTTCAGAACCAGTAAGATTTTTGTATCGTCATCATAATATGTACTTTACTGGCTGATCTATTAAAGCACAAAGGAACATAAAAGTGGATAAGTTTAAAACTCGGAGTTCTATAGTTTTAACCTTAATGTATCCTTATGGTTAAATGGAAGGAATGCAAATAAGTGAATTCAAATATAGAATCTCGTTGTAAACAATTTGATGATAAACCAATTCTTTAAATCTTATAAAGATCAATACTAATATGGAAAACGTCCCAAAAGTTAAAGCCGGTATTGTTGCGGTAAGCCGCGATTGTTTCCCGATTGAGTTATCCCGCAAAAGAAGAGATAACGTCATTGCTGCATGTAAAACCAAAAAGATTGCCCTCGGCAAAATTGACACTGTTGTGGAAAATGAAAATGATGTATTAAAAGCTTTTAAAGAACTTGCGGATAATGAGGTCAATGCACTTATTGTCTACCTGGGTAATTTTGGACCGGAAGGGCCTTCGACAATGCTGGCCCAGATGTTTGGCGGACCATGCATGTTTGTGGCTGCTGCTGAGGAGTCCGGAAAAGATCTTTACCAGGGCAGAGGTGATGCCTATTGCGGACTGCTGAGTGCATCATACAGTGCCGGATTAAGAAATATCTATCCGTATCTTCCGGAATACCCTGTTGGTACGGCAGAAGAAGTAGCTGATATGATTAATGAAT
The DNA here is from genome assembly GCA_001304505.1 of Bacteroides sp. SM23_62_1. Classification (GTDB taxonomy): domain Bacteria; phylum Bacteroidota; class Bacteroidia; order Bacteroidales; family SM23-62; genus LJUQ01. The sequence continues at coordinate 25,805 of LJUQ01000028.1, read as the reverse complement.
TCATCCCGGTTGCCAGGGTTCTGCTGGGAATCAGCAGGTTGAAAATATTCTCCTTTGGCCCACGACCGCATGATTTCTTAACCTGCCACGCACCCATCAAACCATTATTTGATATGGGTATTGAGGTGATGGAGAACAGTGAGCTCGACCTCTACGAATTATTTATGAAATCTGAAAAACATTCCGATATACCCGTAGTAGTGCAGGAGATGCAAAAGGAGCTTGGCGGAGGGAATAAAATGCCAGGTATTCTCGAAAAACTTGCCAGATATGAAATCGTATTAAAGGAATTTATGGAAAAGAACATTGGTGCTTCCTCATATGGGATCTTTGCCAACAAATGCTGGCCGGCATTTCAGACCTCCTTTGGTTTTGTACCCTGTTACGTGAATTCCCGCTTTGCTGCCCGCGGAATTCCAATTGCCTGTGAGGCAGACATATACGGAGCATTAAGCGAGTATATGTTAACCTGTGCCACCGCTTTCCCTGCCACACTCCTTGATATTAACAATACGGTTCCTTATGATATGTATGAAGAATCCAAAAAACAGGTTAAGAATTACAAGCCTCATGATCTCTTTATGGGATTCCATTGTGGTAATACTGCAGCGTGCCTGTTGAATGATCCGACAATGAAATATCAGCTTATCATGCATCGCATGCTAGAACCAGGAAAAGATCCTGACATTACCAGGGGAACCCTGGAGGGATCAATCAGGTCGGGAGAAGCAACAATTTTCCGTTTCCAGTCCACTGCTGAAGGAGAATTGAAAGCTTATGTCGCAAATGGTGAGGTACTTAATATTAATCCAAAAACATTTGGAGGTACAGGAATATTCGCTATTCCTGAAATGGGAAGATTTTACCGGCATGTTCTGCTTGAACACCATTTCCCACATCATACCGGAGCGGGATTCAGGTATGCTGGAAAAGTATTGTTTTCCGTATGTAATATGCTGGGAGTGGAAGTTTTTTTCAACCAGCCGGCGGGGATGTTATATCCGACAGAGAATCCGTTTAAATAATTAACTTGTTACTTACCGGGTGACTTCAAGCCACCCGGTGAGTTAATTATACTAAAATGTTTGAAGAATTAAAAATAAAAGTCTATGAAGCCAATCTTGAACTTGTAAAACGGGGCCTGGTCATGTATACCTGGGGAAATGTAAGTGGCATAGACCGGGAGAAGGGATTGGTTATCATTAAGCCCAGTGGTGTTTCATATGATGAAATGAAACCGGAAGATATGGTTATTGTTGATCTGGAAGGCAATGTTGTTGACAGTAAATTGAAGCCCTCCTCTGATACGCCGACACACCTGGTTCTTTATAAAGCATTCAAAATGATCGGGGGAATTGCGCATTCACATTCCGAATGGGCCACCAGCTGGGCACAGGCAGGGAGATCAATTCCTGTATATGGAACAACCCATGCAGATACCTTCTTTGGTGAGGTACCCTGCACCAGGAAAATGACAGCACCGGAAATCAGGGGGAAATATGAACGGGTTACCGGCAATCTGATCGTCGAGACCTTCAAGAATATTGACCCGTTGAATGTGCCTGCGGTACTTGTACATGGTCATGGACCTTTTTCCTGGGGTCTGGATCCAATGGATGCAGTTCAACATTCTGTAATTCTGGAACATGTTGCAAAGATGGCCTTTAAGAATGAACTTCTCGGTAACCGGCAGCCTATCGATAAAACACTCCTGGATAAACATTTCCTCCGGAAACATGGCAAGGATGCATATTATGGTCAGGATGAAAAGAGAAATGACTAAAATTAATAGAAGGCTGAGGCTGGGGCCAAGAAAGAAAGATTGTTGGATTTTCAAATGCAGAGAAGGGGATAAGTCATCCCGACGATCCGCCAGCAGGCGGAGAGAAGGGAACTCATATTCGATAACTATAAACAAAGATTTGGAGTGCTCTAATAAAAACTTTTATCCCGGATCAAACGAGATCCCTCATCCTCTTTTCGTCGGATTCGGGATGACTTGATCCTAAAGGCGGGTAAAGTTCAAAGGATGACAATAAATGACGCTCGCGAAGCGAGCAAATGACCACTTAATGATGACCTAATAACTGCTGAAATACAAAATAAATGGCTGAATTGTTGTATGGTTAAATTGTTAATGACATGTGACTTATTGATATAGCAATTTAACAATTGATTCAGTAGCACAACTGAATTAACAAATGAAACACAGTTGCCTGGCTCTATAAACAACACCACAATAAAAAGAATAGATCAATATGTCAGAAAATCAATATGTAATCGGTCTGGATTATGGAACGGATTCAGTCCGTACAGTTATTATCAATACCTCCAATGGTGATGAGGTGGCCAGCTCGGTATTCAGCTATCCCCGATGGACAAAGGGATTGTATTGTGATCCTGCAAAAAACCTGTTCCGCCAGCATCCCCTGGATTACCTCGAGGGGCTCGAAATAACCGTAAAGGAGTGTCTCAGCATGGTTCCACAGGAGGTGGGAAGGAATATTAAAGGAATTGCAGTTGACACGACCGGATCAACACCTGTTGCGGTGAACCGGCAAGGAACTCCGCTATCCCTCACTCCGGGTTTTGAAGAAAATCCCAATGCTATGTTCATACTGTGGAAAGATCACACTTCTGTCAAGGAGGCGGAGGAGATCAACAGGAAAGCAAAGACCTGGGGGGGCACTGACTATACTAAATTCGAGGGGGGTGTATATTCTTCAGAATGGTTCTGGGCAAAAATTCTCCATATTCTCAGAGATGATCCTGACGTGGCAAAAGCTGCATGGTCATGGGTCGAACATTGCGACTGGATGCCGGCACTTCTTACCGGTAATACCGATCCACTGATCCTGAAAAGGAGCAGGTGTGCAGCAGGGCATAAAGCTATGTGGCATAAAGATTTTAATGGATTGCCGGAGGAAAAATTTCTTATTATGCTTGATCCCCTCCTGAAAGGTTTAAGGGAAAGGCTGTATACCGACACCTTTACTTCTGATGTTCCTGCCGGAACCATAACCAGGGAATGGGCCGACAGGCTTGGCTTGCCGGATGATGTTGTGATTGGTGTGGGGGCATTTGACGCCCATATGGGAGCTGTTGGCGGGGAAATTGAACCCTATCACCTGAGTAAAATTGTTGGTACATCAACATGTGATATGCTAATCGCTCCAATGGCAGATATGGGTGATACCCTCGTGAAGGGGATATGCGGGCAGGTAGATGGATCCATTACTCCCGGAATGTTAGGACTGGAGGCCGGGCAATCAGCTTTTGGTGATGTATATGCCTGGTTCAAAAATGTCATCGCATGGCCGGTTGAAAATATCCTTACCCGAACCGGCCTGGTCGATGAAAAGACCAGGAAGAAACTGGTTGATGAAACGGTTATGAAAATTATACCGGAAATTACTGGTGCTGCTGAAAAAATCCCGGCCGGGGAATCAGGTATCATTGCGCTTGACTGGATGAACGGGAGGAGAACACCTGATGCTAACCAGGCACTGAAAGGAGCTATCACAGGATTAACACTGGGCAGTCATGCACCGAAAATATTCAGGGCACTGGTTGAAGCAACCGCATTTGGTTCAAAAAAAATCGTTGAACGATTTGAATCGGAAGGTGTCAGGATAGATGGTGTAATAGCTCTTGGTGGAGTGGCCAGAAAGTCGCCTTTCGTAATGCAGGTACTGGCAGATGTCCTGAACCGGCCCATTAAGGTAGCAAGGTCAGAACAGACTGTTGCACTTGGAGCTGCCATGTTTGCAACTACAGCCGCAGGTATCTATAAAAAAGTCGAAGATGCCCAGAAAGCCATGGGCTCAGGATTCGATAAAACCTATCATCCAAATCCCGATAGGGTCAGAATATATCAGGAGCTATATGATAGTTACGGCAGATTGGGTGATTTTGTTGAAAAAGAGACCAGTCAAGGATAAACCTGTGAATAAATTGTTTTTCGGAATTAATCCCCGATATATTATATTCGTAATATTTTAACCCCAGAGAACAAGGAGGGTCAGGTAAGAGAACCAAGAAGATATATTACTCTGAGACCCTCATTTAATCTCTGTGTTCTCTGTGGTAAAACTTATTCGCGATGAATCTCAGTCACTGTATTTAAGAGAATTTTATATTTTTAAAAGAAATTAATCGATATGTTTTCTTTAACCGGAAAGACCGCACTTATTACAGGATCAAGCCGGGGCCTGGGATTTACCATTGCAAGGGGACTGGCAAAAGCAGGAGCAATGGTAATCCTGAACGGCCGTAGCGCAACATCCCTGAGAAAAGCAGCAGATGTGCTGACTGGTGAAGGTTTACATGCAAGTTTTACTGTTTTTGATGTGACGAAGGAAGGACAGATCAGGGAAAAGATTAACCTGATAGAAAATGAAACGGGTGGTATTCATATCCTGGTTAATAATGCCGGGATACACAGAAGGAAGTACTTAACAGAGATGACACTGAAGGATTGGAAAATGATCATTGATATTAACCTGACAGGTACATTCCTTACCACACGCGAAGTTGTGAAAGGTATGATAAAAAGAAAAGAAGGTAAAATAATTAATATTTGCTCCTTGATGAGTGAGGTGAGCCGGGAAACGATAGCGAATTATTCCACCGCAAAAGGAGGATTGAAGATGCTTACCAGGTCTATGGCGGTGGAATGGGCAAAATATAATATACAGGTGAATGGAATCGGTCCGGGATATTTTAAAACGGACATGACAAAACCTCTGGCAGATGATCCGGAGTTTGATTTATGGTTAAAGAAAAGAACTCCGGCAGGACGATGGGGAGAGCCAGAAGAACTCGTTGGAACTGCCGTATACCTTGCTTCTGGTGCAAGCAGTTTTATGAACGGGCAGGTTATTTATGTTGATGGGGGATTTCTGGCATCGGTTTAACCCTTGGAGCTCTTGAAGAGCTCCAAGGATTAGGACAACCTTTCTTGTAAATTATTGAAAATTAATATTATGTAAGTTTTGATCTTTTATTAAAGCATGGAGGTTTAACACGATTCCTTTGTACAGATTCAACATCATATCGGCATTCATCTGTTTGAATTTTATCAGCACGGTATTTGGTATCGGGACTGATTCAACCAGTATTATGATTATTCCTCAGATTACGGGACCGATAACATTCGACGGATTGCCATTCGAACATGCCTGGGATAACATTGAACCGGTTCAGATGATTATGCATTCCCCGGTTTTTGGCAAAGAAATAACGGAACGAACCGATATCAGGATTGCTCATGATGACAAATATATTTATGCCGGTGCCCGGTTTTATGACAGAGATCCCTCAAAGATCCAGATCACATCGAAAAAAAGAGATGATTTTGCTGGAGGAAGTGATTTTTTTGCCCTGGTTCTGGATACTTATGATGATAATGAGAATGCGGTTACCTTCATGACCAATCCTGCAGGTTTGCGGACAGACATGACCATCTTTAACGATGCTGAAGGCATGATGTCAGGACCAAATACCATGCCAATGAATGAAAGCTGGAATACATTCTGGGATGTTGAAACTGAAATTACTGATGAGGGGTGGTTCGTGGAGATGAGAATCCCCCTTTCAAGCCTTCGTTTCCAGGATGAAAATGGGAGGGTGAAAATGGGCCTTATCCTGTGGAGATGGATCCCACACTTAAATGAAATATATACCTTCCCGGCCATCCCTCAGAACTGGAATATAAGCTTTTTCAAGCCATCCCAGGCTCAGGACGTGGTGCTTGAGGGAGTTGAATCAAAAAGACCTTTATATATCACTCCTTATACCATTGGGGGATTTGGACAGGAACATTTGTTGAATGATGATGAATCAGCTTATATACGGGAAGATGATCCTGAATTAAATGCAGGTATAGATATCAAATTTGGAGTGACCAACAACCTGACGCTGGATCTTACGTTGAATACTGACTTTGCACAGGTTGAAGCCGATGACCAGATGGTTAATCTTACCCGCTTTTCTTTGTTTTTCCCTGAAAAACGGCAATTTTTCCTGGAAAGGGCAAGTATTTTTGATTTCAATACAGGAGGTCCCAGTACCCTTTTCTATAGCCGCAGAATAGGATTAAATGAGGAGGAGATCATACCCATTATCGGAGGCGTAAGACTTATCGGCAGACAGGGCCCGTGGGATATAGGTTTCCTTGATATGCAGACCGTAGTATCGGACAGCCTTCCCTCTGAAAATTTTGGTGTCATACGTCTGAAAAGAAGAGTATTTAATGAAAATTCATACATAGGGAATATACTGACTTCACGGTTAGGAATGGATGGCAGCTACAACATTGTATATGGTTTTGATGGTTTGATCAGGGTTATTGGTGATGAGTATCTGAAACTGATCTGGGCCCAGTCATTTGAAGACGGAATGGGGAACAATCCCATATCACTGAACCGGTCAAGGTTCAGTCTGAACTGGGAACGGAGAAAAACAGTTGGATTTACCTATAATGCCATCCTCTCCGGATCGGGACCCAAATTTGATCCTGGAATTGGATTTGAATCAAGACAGGATTATACATTTGGAGGGGGACATCTTCACTATGGATGGTTGGCACCCGAAGAGTCTTCTATCCTTAAACAGAATATTTATTTGAGATCGCGTAATTTTTTCAGTGTAAGCCAAAATAAATTAGAATCAATGATCATCATGCCAGGATATGGCATTGAAATGAAGAACTTCCTTGCTGGTAACCTATTCCTGCAGTTGAATTATGAAAATGTTTTCGAAGCTTTTGAACTTTCTGACGATGCCGAAGTGCCTGTTGGAGAATACAGGTTTGTGGATATGCAGGGCATACTCCAGACCCCCATGTCCAGACCTTTGATGGTCGCCCTGGTTTTGCAGGCCGGTTCTTATTATGATGGAAAGAGAATATCGTGTGGTGTTCAACCTCAGTGGAGCCTCTCCTCCAGTTTTGAATTAAGTGGATTTTATGAATACAACTGGGTCGATTTTCCCGGGCGTGATCAGAAATTCATAGCCCATATCGGACGATTGAAAGCATTATATATGTTCAGTACAAAGTTGTCGGCAAGTGCTTTTATTCAATACAGCAGTGCTGATAAAGCTATGATCTCCAACTTTAGATTCAGGTATAATCCGAGGGAGGGAAATGATTTTTATATTGTGTATAATGAAGGGACTAATACAGAGCTTGACCGTGAAATACCCACACTTCCACGTATGAGTAACAGGACACTGCTCTTGAAGTACACCTACACCTTTGTCTTTAATCAGTGATTATTTAAATCATTTAATAATTCCGTTACTTTTTCCTATTTTTAAAGTGAATATATCTGCAACTCTTTCATATTGTAACTATGAATCCAAAGCAACTTGCAGGTGAAAAAGCTGTGGAATTTGTAAAGGAAGGTATGACAGTGGGCCTGGGAACCGGATCAACAGCATATTTCAGCGTTAAAAAGATTGGTGAACTTGTTCAAAATGGTCTGCGGATCAAAGCAGTATGTACAAGTCAGGCAACACATGATCTGGCTGTTTCTTTAGGTATCCCGATTATAAAAATGAGAGATGCCGGTCATATCGATCTGACCATCGATGGGGCCGATGAAGTTGATCCGGAGGGACATGGAATAAAAGGCAGGTGGGGAGCATTGTTATTTGAGAAGATCGTTGCTGTAAATTCTGAAAAAAATATCTGGGTTGTTGATGAAAGTAAGATCGTAAAAAAGCTGGGAAAATTCCCGCTTCCAGTCGAAGTTATACCATTTGGACACAGACAGGTACTGGATCATTTTGTACGGCTTGGATTCAATCCTGTGCTGAGGATAGATGAGGACAAGGAATTTCAGACAGATAGTGGCAATTATATTATTCATCTCCACCTGGGAGTTATCGAAGATCCTTTGCAACTTGACCGGACCATAAAACAAATACCCGGGGTGGTTGAACATGGACTTTTCCCGGGAATAGTCAATAAAGTAATTGTAGCTAACGATAACAATATCAGAATTCTGGAATTTCGATAAGAAATGACACTTTCTGACAAACTTCAGGAATTCTATTTCCATCTCGATCCGGGAAGAAACCTGCCTCCCGGTTTTGAGATAATGAATCCTTTTACCAATCCTTATGTAAGGGATCTATGTACATCCTTTTATAATAAATATTTTTCGGATAACAACAAACGCTCCCTCCTTCTTGGTATTAACCCGGGAAGATTCGGAGCAGGAGTGACGGGAATAACATTTACAGATCCCATTCGCCTGGAAAAGGAATGTGGTATTCAGAATAATTATAAAAAAAGGCTTGAAATATCCTCTGTCTTTATCTATGATGTCATTCGTTCATATGGCGGCCCTGACAGGTTCTATTCAAAATTTTTACTCTCGGCCGTATCTCCACTGGGATTTATGAGGAAGGGCAAGAACGTTAATTATTATGATACCAGGGAATTGTTGTATAAACTTAAACCATTTATTGTATCCACCTTAAAGCAACAGGTTGCGATAGCAGGGAGTAACGAAAGGGTATTTTGTCTTGGTGAGGGGCGGAATTACTGGTATCTGAACAAACTGAATATGGAGCTGGATCTTTTCGGAGAAATCATTTCTCTACCCCACCCCCGCTGGATTATGCAATACAGGTTCAGGAATAAACGGGATTATGTAAAAGAATATCTCCGGAAACTGGAGAATGTTTAGATGCAGGATTCCTGGTTCCCGGCCGCAAATATATCAGTAAGAATATGTCCCCAAATCATGCCCTGACCTGGGAGATGGCAGGCAAAGAGGCTGAGGATGTGCGAAAGTGTAAAAATGTGAAAGTGTAAAAGTGTGAAGTTCTGCCGATTGCCAATCGGCAGATGATAAAAATAGCTGATTCAGTCAACCCCGGTTGCAAACCGGAGGGAAAAAGCCGGGCGAAACAGTCAACCCCGGTTGCAAACCGGGGGGGGAAAAGCCGGGCGAAACAGTCAACCCCGGTTGCAAACCGGGAGGGAAAAAGCCGGGCGAAACAGTCAACCCCGGTTGCAAACCGGGGGGAAAAAGCCGGGCGAATACAGTCAATCCCGGTTGCTAACCGGGGTATTATAAAATCTTTGATAATAACAGATAGGTAAATATCTCTGTATAAAAATCATCCTTCAATGTTTGCAATAAACGGCTTATATACAGATCATTACGAGTTAACCATGGCACAGGGGTATTTTCTGTCAGGGCGACAAACACATACAGCCTGTTTTGATTATTTCTTCCGGATAAATCCTTTTCAGGGTGGATATGTTGTTTTTGCGGGACTTGCAGATCTCCTGGAGATTATTAGGAATTATCACTTCAGTGATGAAAACCTGGTTTATTTAAGAAGCATTGATTTTAAAGATGGATTTATAAAGTATCTGGAAAATTTCAGGTTCAGAGGAGACGTATATGCTCCGGAGGAGGGGGAAGTGGTTTTTCCCTACGAGCCTGTTGTCAGGGTTGAAGGGAATATATTGGAAACCCAGGTTATTGAGACAGTATTGCTGAACCTGCTCAATTTCCAGTCGCTGATTGCAACCAAAGCTTCGCGGATGAGACATTCTGCAGGAAACAGGCTATTAATTGATTTCGGATTGAGAAGAGCACAGGGATTTGGCGGTATTCATGCCTCACGTGCAGCGACTATTGGGGGTTTCGACGGTACCTCCAATGTTTTAAGTGCAAGCCGGTATCATTTACACTCGACCGGAACAATGGCTCATTCCTGGATACAGAGTTACCCTGATGAACTGGAATCGTTCAGGGACTTTGCAGGATTTTATCCGGAAAGATGTGTACTGCTTGTGGATACTTATGATACCTTAAAAAGCGGGTTACCTAATGCGATAAAAGTTGCCAGGGAAATGGAAGAAAAGGGAGCAAAGCTTGAAGGTATACGTCTTGACAGTGGTGATCTTGGATACTTAAGTAAAAAAGCCAGGGAAATACTGGATGCAAACGGGCTCCATTATGTAAAAATATTTGTGTCAAACCAGCTGGATGAATATATCATCAGAAGCCTGATCAATCAAAATGCCCCGGTCGATGGTTTTGGTGTTGGCACAAAACTCGTTACGGGAGTAGAAAATGCTGCACTGGATGGCGTTTATAAGTTATCGGAACTGAACAATACCCCACAGATTAAAATCTCGGATAACCTGGAAAAAATGACCCTCCCGGGGAAAAAGAATATTCTGAGATTTTATGATGAAAATGACATGTTTTATGGAGATGCCATTATCCTGGCAAAAGAAACTAATATTGATGAGATGTATCATCCCTATCAACCATTAAAATCCTGCAGTTTTGAAAACCACAGGAACGAACTACTGCTTAAAAAAGTGATGAAAGACGGGGAGATTCAGGCTCCTGACAAAACAACAACAGAAATAGCAGATTATGTCGGGAAGAGGTTGTCAAAACTACCTGATGAACATAAACGCTTCGAAAATCCGCATATTTACAAGGTTGGCATCAGCAGGAATCTCATGGAGCTAAGAAATAAACTGATTGAGAATATAAAATCAAAATATTAATATCTGTATCATGAAAGCTCTGTTAATTGTTGATCTGCAGAACGATTTTTGTCCGGGCGGTGCACTGGCAGTAAAGGAAGGTGATAAAGTAATCCCGGTAATCAATAAAATAATGGATAAATTTACCATTATCGTAGCTTCAAAGGACTGGCATCCTGATGATTCCATACATTTTGTCAAATGGCCGAAACATTGCATCAGGAATACCAGGGGAGCGGAGTTTCATCCGGATTTAAATACAAAACCCATCAATAAAGTTTTTCTTAAAGGTACTGAAGGCAAAGATGATGGTTATTCGGCTTTTCAGGCGACAAATGAAAACCTGGAGAAATATTTGAAAGACAGGAATGTGGATGAGCTCTACGTTACTGGACTTGCAACCGATTACTGCGTTTTACAATCCGCACTTGATGCTGTGAAGAAGGGATTCAAAACTTATGTACTCACAGATGGTGTGATGGCAGTGAATGTAAATGAAGGGGATGGTGCAAGGGCACTACAGGAAATGAAGGAGGTTGGTGTCGCCTTAACCAACACACAATCAATTTGAAGTCAATGGGGAATGGAATAGTGGAATGATGAATGATGAATGATGAATGATGAATGATGAATGACGAATGATGAATGACGAATGATGAATGACGAATGATGAATGATGAATGATGAATGACGAATGATGAAATACTGGATTAATGGAATATTGGAATGTTGAGATTATTGGTAAACTGGTGAATTTGTTAATTGGTGTCTGAGGAAAGGAAAGTGGGAGTGCAATTCTAGGAATAATTTCTACTAATACGACAATTAAGGTAATTGCAACCATTGCGATATTGCGACCATTCAGTATAATAGTGAATTGCTGCGAAATGATTTCTATCTTATTCTTAATAAATAAAAACAGGAGAAAAATAAAATGATAGGAGAACTTTCAAAAGAAATGATTGATGTTATGCTCGAAACAATACCCTTTGAATTTTCTATTATCGATGCAGACGATAAAGTATTGGCCTGGAACAGGCATGATACCAGGTTATTTAAAAGACCTAAAGGGGTTCTGGGTAAAGATGTCAGAAATTGTCATCCGAAAAAAAGCCTTCACCTGGTCGAGAAAATCGTTCAGGAAATGAAAGATGGCGAAAGGGATAAAGCAAGGTTCTGGATAGATCTGAGACTGGGTGATGGTGAAAAAAAGAATAAGGTATTAATTGAATACTATGCTTTGAGAAACAGCAATGGCAAATATCTCGGATGCATGGAGGTCTCGAAGGATATTACCGAAATTCAGGAAATTAAAGGGGAAAAAAGATTGCTGGAAGAGTAATTCATGAAATCAAACAGTTTTCCATACTGATTATCATTTAGTACATGTAAGGTGTTGTGCTATTGAAGATGATAATATTGATAATCAGATATATATTAGGCTACCCCTGCTACACAGCTTAATATAAAAATTTAACAATCAATAATATACATAATTGAATTTCACAGCTTGTTAAATGTAGATAATTTTCCACCTACCTGTGGAATTAATCCCCAATCCTTAGATAAATCACGGATATAATCCCCTTTTTATCAGTAATTTAGAATCCCTCGCATCTCTTTGGCACAATTTTCCCGGTTTATAATACTCAATATTAATGGATCATGGACAGATTATTAATCATTTCCAACCGTTTACCTGTTTCAGTTAAGAAAGGAGATGATGGAATTACGATACATCAATCTGTTGGTGGACTGGCAACGGGAATGAAAACATTTTATAAAAAACTGGATAGTACCTGGATTGGATGGCCCGGTATTGATCAACAAGAGTTGAATTCTGAAGATAACAAGTATATTCATGATCAATTGGAAAAGGAGCGATGTGAACCCCTGTATATAAATAAGAGAGATTTAGATCTTTATTATAATGGATTCAGCAATAAGACGATCTGGCCCCTGTTCCATTACTTCCCCCAGTATACCGATTACCACGAGGAGTACTGGCAGGCGTATCAGCGCGTAAATGAGCTGTTTGCTGAAAAAGTTCTTTCTATAATAAAGGAAGACGATTTTATTTGGATCCATGATTATCACCTGTTATTATTGCCAAAGCTTATAAGAGACAGTTTCCCTGATACAACTATCGGTTTTTTCAACCATATCCCCTTTCCATCCTATGAACTTTTCAGATTGCTTCCCTGGCGGGAAGAAATCCTTGAAGGAATGCTGGGAGCTGATTTGATAGGATTTCATATTTATGATTATGAGAGGCATTTTAACAGTTGTGTCAGAAGACTGCTTGGATATGATTATTCCTTAAACAGGATCAACACAGGTGACAGGATCATCAAGGTTGATAACTTTCCTATGGGAATTGATTATGACAGGTTCTACCAGGCATCCCTTGAAATTGGTTCAATAAAAGAAGAGCATAAATCCAGACTGCAAAAAGATATTGAAACATTTTTCAGAACCACTTCACAAAGGAAATTAATCCTCTCAATTGACCGATTGGACTATACCAAAGGAATATCAAACCGCCTGTATGCCTTCCAGAAATTTCTTGAGAAATATCCCGAATATCATGATAAGGTAACATTAATCTTACTGGCAGTTCCATCAAGAAGCAAAGTTGAACAGTATCAGATTATGAAAAAAGAGGTGGATGAGCTGGTCGGGCATATAAATGGGAAATGGGGTAATGTTAGGTGGACACCGGTATGGTATTTCTACCGGTCCCTCCCGTTTGATGACCTGGTGATACTATACTATTACTCTGATATTGGACTCGTTACACCTGTCCGTGATGGTATGAACCTGGTTGCAAAGGAATTCATTGCGACAAAAACAACAGGAAAAGGTGTACTCATTTTAAGCGAAATGGCAGGTGCGGCTAAAGAAATGAGTGAAGCTATCGTGATTAATCCCAATAATATAGAGGGAATAGCAAATGCTATCGGGATGGCATTGAAAATGAAAGTGGAAGACCAGATTGCGAGAAACAGGAAAATCCAGGAACGCTTAAAAAGATATAATGTGGAAAGATGGTCAAATGAGTTTCTGAACAGTATGAAAGGTGTCAGAACATTGCAAAAGAGATTCCTGGCAAAGAAAATAACCGAAGAAACCGAACAAAAAATCAGAAGTGAATATATCAAATCTGGAAAAAATATTCTTTTCCTTGATTATAATGGGACACTTGTGAGTACCAGGGATAAATCGGAATATTCCCCTCCGGATAAAGAACTTTATGAGATACTGGATAAACTTGCCCGGGATAACAGGAATGAGGTTGTTTTAATCAGCAGCAGGGACAGGAAAACACTTGACAGATGGTTCGGTGATAAAGAATATATCCTTTTCGCCGAACACGGTATGTGGGAAAAAAAGAAAAACGGTTCATGGATAAAACTAAATAATCAGCTGAGGTCAGCATGGAAAAAAATTATCCGCCCCGTGCTTGAACTTTATGTCGATCGTACTCCAGGCAGCTTCATTGAGGAAAAGAGCTTCTCACTGGCATGGCACTACGAAAAGACGGATCCTGATTATGGTGCACAGAGAGCATTTGAATTGAAAGATGAATTGACGGAACGGATTATCAACCTGGATCTTCAGGTTATGGAAGGCAAAAAGGTTATAGAAATTAAGAATCTTGGCGTGAATAAAGGAACTGCAGGCAGTAAAAAAATCGGTGGAGATCAATATGATTTTATCCTGGCTATCGGGGATGATTGGACAGATGAGTATCTGTTTGAGGAGCTGCCGGATAATGCACATACCATAAATGTTGGCCTTAAGTATTCAAGGGCAAAATATTATTGTGAATCACACCGGGATGTCAGAGAGCTTTTAAAAAATATGTGTGAAACAGAACCTTAAAATAGATCTTAAAACAATTCAATTGTCTAATATCATAAAATAAAAATTATGGAAAAAAAAGCAGAAGTTAATAAAAAGGTTGTTGCACAAGCAATTATTGACAAGATAAAGGATGAAAAGAATCCCGGGGAAATAAATATGATCTGATCCTTAGTGAATACAGGCTTCCTGATATCGATGGTGTTGAGCTTTTAAGAACAATAAAAGAAATGAATCCACTGGTACCTGTCATTATTATAACGACTTATGATAATGTTAAAATAGCTGTAAAGATGATCAAAGCGGGGGCTTTTGACTATGTTACCAAACCCATACATCCGGATGAAATACTTGGGTCAATTAAAGAGGTTCTCCGTCGAAAATCTACCCTAAAGGAATCATTTCAATTTATGGAGGACTTCATTACCGGTGAAAGTAAATCCTTTAAAAAGATTCTGGAACATGTGAGAATCGTTTCTCCACTGGATATGACCGTATTAATTGAAGGGGAGACCGGATCAGGTAAGGAGTACATTGCAAGAGCCATCCATAATAACAGTAAAAGGAGAGAGCGGCCATTTGTGGCTGTTGATTGTGGAGCATTGCCCAAAGGACTTGCGAATAGTGAGCTGTTTGGACATATAAAAGGATCATTTACGGATGCTATTTATAATAAAGTGGGTGTTTTTGAACAGGCAAATGGTGGTACACTCTTCTTGGATGAAATCGGTAACCTTACCTATGAGAACCAGGTAAAATTATTACGTGCTATTCAGGAAAGAAAAATTACCAGAATAGGTAATACAAAAAACATAGATATAAATATACGTATCATTGTTGCTTCCAATGAAGACCTGTTTGAAGAAGTTCAGAAGAATAATATAAGGGAAGATTTATACCACAGGATTAATGAATTTAAAATTAAAATTCCACCACTCAGGGAAAGGGATGAAGACATTCTTGTACATACGGATGAATTTATCAAACGCGCTGCAAAACGTTTTAAAAAAATGTAAAAGGATATGATGATAATGTGAAGAAATTGTTGATGCGATATCCCTGGTATGGTAACATTCGGGAACTGAAGAATGTTGTTAACAGGGCAGTATTATTGGCTGATTTAGAATTAATTACAATTGAACAAATTCCGGAGGAAATAAGAAATTACAGTATTTCTCAGGATTATCAGGTTGCAGGTATTGAGAAAGAAACACCGGTACTGGAACTCAAGGAAGCTGCGATTGAGGCAGAAAAGGAAGTGATTATCCATGCTCTTATCAGTTCGAACTATAATAAATCAAAAGCAGCCAGAATGCTTAAAATCGATCGTAAAACTTTGTATAATAAAATTAAACAGTTTAATATTCAATTTGATATAAAGGAAACCTGAATTGATCGGTGTCATTTATCTCATAACACATAAAACCAGCCTCTGATATTTCATTTAAATACGGATCATGTCTTCCGGAAATCCTGCCTGGAAATTTATTGACAGATAATCAATAAAAATGTTGGCAATCAATGCACAACTTTAATTACAGGAAAACCTGCCTCCAGCCATTCCCTTTTACCACCCAGATAATAGAAAACCTTCTTGTAACCGTACTTTTTTAATTTCATAGCTGCAATTTTACTGACCGGGCAATCATAATCAATGCTGTAAACAACAATTTCTTTATTCGGATCAATTTGTTTTTTAGCAACATCTTCATCCAATTTTAAAAAAGGGATATTGATTGCACCTTCAATGTGGATCCTTTTAAATGAATTTTCATCGAGGACATCGATCAGGATAACCTGCTTCTTATCAAGTTTACCCTTCAGATTTGTCAGATTAATCTTTTTAACCATTTCACAATACATGTGATTGGAAATATTCTTTTGATATATTTGATTTTTCAATCAACCAGTGCTTAATATCTTTCCATTAATTGAAGTGATCATGCTTATTTTTTCCATGCAGATAACATCCTGTAATCTTTTTCCATTTCAAACATCATTGATTTGATTATATCTTCAGTACCATAATCGTAGATATCAGAAATAATTTTCAGGCATTTCTTTTTTATTGATAAAAGTTTCATCATATCCATACAGATTTCATTTACCATTTCAAATCCTGTAATGTTAGTACTATTTTCTTTAACCTCACTCAATTTGATGTAATCGGTCCATTTTGTAAGTACTAATTTGTCATGGAACCGAATTCTGTCAGCGACATAATCAATATTCTGGTATGTCTTATTACATAATTCACGGAATATGTGATGAAGATCAAAAAAGTCCTGCCCGATAACATTCCAGCTGAAACATTTCAGCTTGTGAAAATAAATCTGGTAATTTGCTAACAGTTTATGAAGAACTGTAACTATTTCAGCTTGGTCCAGATTGCTAATCCGGTATTTGGGGGCTTTGATTTTCTGATTTGGTTTCATGTTCATTCTTCAACAATTACGGTACCATTTTGATATATTTTTATCGAACGCAAGAATTACTGCTTGTTTTCCCTGATTTTAAAACATTTAGAGATACACTTTAAAAGAATTTCTTTGACAGGGTGGGAGATAAAATGTGGAATTTTGAACCAAAGTGTGGTATAAAATCAACAGTTATTTATAATAATCAGCCATTCTTTGTTCAGTCAAGGGGATAGATGGGAACCGGATAGTCCGAAAATTTTTAAAAGTCTTTACCTCAGTTTATGATGATCTTTTCAGTTTTTGAACCTTTGTCCCAGTACATTTTCAGCAGATAGATCCCTTTGGGCAAACCAGAAATATTCAATTCAGCGGTATTTGTATTGAAGAAGTTTCTCAGGATGATCCGCTGTCCATTTATATTGTATAACTCTGCTTCAAAGTGTTTAATATCGGTTGGTATTTGAATGAATAGTCTGTCTGATGCCGGATTTGGATAAATAGATATGTTTCTTTCAGGTTATTGATCAATTGTTAATGCTCCCATCACCTCAAACAGGATATTCTCATAATATGCAATGCTGTCAGCTGGTGGAAGAATGCAAACATCGACCAGGTAATAATCAAGAGTACAGGTGTCAGACTCAAGGAATCCAAGTGAGATTGTATCTATCCCGCAGGGGGACATGATGCAACTGCCATAGAAAGCAAACAGGATGATATGCCGGTCAACCAGGTCGAAGAAAAAGTTATTAAAAAATGCTAATTTTAAAAATCCAAAATCCATAATTGAAAAGATGAACCAACAAACCATCCACGAAAAATATCCTGCCAGGATAATAGCTATTACCAACTTGTTATCTGTATTGATATATATTGCCGGAGCATATATTATTTATCAGCTTGGTCTTATCTGGGCACTGATATATATAGGCTATTTATTATTTCTGGAAATAAGGTTGCTGAGCACCGGCTGCCCGGATTGTTATTATTACGGCAAACTGTGTGCTTTTGGGAAGGGCAGGCTCAGCAGTTTATTTTTTAAAAAGGGTGATCCGGAGAGGTTCACCTGCAGGACGTTTACCTGGAAAGACCTGATCCCGGATTTCCTTGTGGCGTTGATCCCTGTGATTATCGGGCTGGTTATCCTGATTCTGGATTTTTCCTGGCTGATCCTTTTGTTGATGATTCTGTTGTTCTTTCTGAGCACTACAGGCAATGGAATCATCAGGGGACAGTATGCCTGCAAATTCTGTAAACAGGCAGAGATTGGTTGCCCGGCGCTGGAATTATTCAGTAGGAAAAAACAGCCCTGATTTATTCGTAACGCAGTGCTTCAGCGGGATTTTGTCTGGCTGCTTTTAATGATTGCATGCTTATTGTTAAGAAGGCAAGTATCCATGCCACTAGTCCTGCCCCTGCAAATATCCACCAGCTCAGATTTGTGCTGTAGGCAAAATCCTGCAGCCATGCCCTGCCACCAAACCAGGCTAGCGGGCATGCAATCAAAAATGCAAGGAGGATCTGTGAAGAAGAATTCCGGATAAGCAACCAGAAAATATCTATTACCATAGCACCATTGATTTTCCGGATACCGATTTCTTTTCTTCTGTTCTCAAGTAAAAAAGAGATCATTCCGATTAATCCCAGAGAAGCAATAATAATTCCCAGGATTGTAAAAACAAGAACCAGCATTCCCTGCCGTTTTTCCTGTTCGTACTGCTTTTCAAAATCTTCATCCAGGAAAAAATAATCGAATACCCCGTCAGGAAATAGTTCGGTGAACTTTCTACCCGTATATTTAATCAACTCATCAATTGCCCTGGATTCAAACACCAGTGTTATATATCTGAAATCATCTTCGATGAGATACATTCCCAAAGGTTCCACCGGATTTTGTAATCCTTTGAAATGATAATTTTTAAAAACACCTCTCACCGGATTGGAATTCCTGTTTAATGTTTTGGTTAGGGCTGCTTCGGGTGATTCCCAGTTAAAAACGTGAATGGCAGCTTCATTTAAAATCATTCCGCGGTTCGAACTATCACTCAAAGCAGGATCAAAAGCCTTCCCTGCCAAGAGTTCCAGCCCATAAATGGAAATAAAATCATAATCCACCTGGAGACAATTCATCATGCGTGTCTTATCGGCTGCCTCACCGGTAGGCCACATCATCCACCAGTATCTCCATCTTCCGGGAACACTTGAAGAGATTGTGGCTGCATAAACACCGGGATGGGACATGAATGCATCTTTAATAAACCGGCAATTTTTAAGGGTGACCTGATTTTCAGGAAACTCAATGATCAGTTTATTTTCTTTAATGAATCCCATATTGTAATTTTTCATATAAATGAGCTGCTTATATACAACGGCTGTGGCAATAATAAGGGAGATGGAAATGATATATTGTGCCAGAACCAGTATTCTTCGGACCAGGTTTCCCCTGTTTTGCCTGCCCAGCATACCTTTTATAACCAGGACAGGTTTAAAGGAAGACAGGAAGAAAGCAGGGTATGAACCGGCAAAAACTCCGATAACTAATATTATAATAAGAATATAGAGAATAAAAACAGGATCGGAATAGTGAATATCCAGCGAAAGATTTCCTATTCGGTTCAGAAACGGAAGGAACAATTCCACAAGAAACATCCCGACAATATGAGCAATGATAGCCAGGGAAACGGATTCACCCAGAAATTGCCAGATTAGTTGTTTTCTGGTAGCTCCTGTGGCTTTCCGGATCCCAACCTCAAAGCTTCTGGATGTATACCTGGCTGTTGACAGGTTCATAAAATTAAAGCAGGTGATCAACAGGATTAAAAATCCAATTACTGATACCATGTAAAGAAAAACCGGATTTCCTCCCGGTTCCACATCCCATTTTAACTGGTTCGCATGCAGGTGAATATCACGAACATGCCGCAGGAATAATTTCATATCCTCCCCGCTCCGTTCCAGATAATCAGGTTCAAGCTCATTGACCAGGTTGTAAATACGATTTTCAAAATCAACCGGATTAACCCATTCTTTTAAAATAACATAGGTCATCAAATGGTTAAATCGCCTGACTTCTTCCGGCATATCAGTCATAGACTTCTGGGAAATGGCCGAGAACATCACATTCATCCGTGCGTGTGTATTATGTGGAAAATCTCTCACAATACCCACAACTTCAAAATGATTGGTATCAATCTCAATGATCTCACCAATCCCGGATTTGTCAGCGAAGAACATCCCGGCAGTTGTTTCGGTTAACACCACCTTAAATGGTTGGTTCATGCTCTGAACAGGATCACCTGCCAGGATCTCTATGTCGAAAATTTGAAAAATCCCGGGATCAACAGTAAAGATGCCGGACATTTTGTGAGCAATATCACCATACCACACGACATTTGAACGCCATGGACCAATCCTTCCCAGAACTTCCACCTCTTCATAATTCATAATCTCATCACCAAGAAATCTGGGGATGGATGCAACTTTTTCTATCTCGTTATAAATATTGGAGATCTTTTCAATACGATAGGTCCTGTCCACTTCAGGATGGTAATTGTCAAAACTGGTTTCATATCTGACATAAATGAATATCATTACACATACCCCAATACCTATTGATAGTCCAAGGACGTTCAGAAGTGCAACCATCCTGTACCGGATAAGATTCCGAATGGCTGAAAGAAGACAGTTTTGGAACATGCAAAATTCTTTTGGTTAAAATTAATAAACTGGTGACTTGTAAATTATATTATTGAAACATTTAATGAAATCTTCCAATATATGTGCCAGTGACAATATATCATTAATTATTAATGTTTTATAATAAAATTCGTGAAGTCTGAAATGATCCGGAATGTTCAAAATACGTCACAATATGTCGTATTTTGAACAGAATTGTTAATTTTGGATTATATAAACTTAACAAATGGCAAAACCCGGCAAAATATTAATTGTTGATGATAACCGGACGATTCTGGATTCACTGGAACAATTATTAAAATTTGACTACCGCGAGATAACAACACGTACCAGCCCTGATGGTATCATTCCTGAATTAAAGCGGAATGACGTCGATGTTATACTGCTTGATATGAATTTCACACCTGGAATTACTACGGGTGAGGAAGGGATGATCTGGACAAGGAAGATCATGAAATATGATCCGCAGGCAGTCATCATTCTTATCACTGCCTATGGTGATATTGAGCTTGCTGTAAAAGCTATCAAGGAGGGTGCAATTGATTTCATCGTAAAACCCTGGGATCCGGAGAAACTGCTGGCAACGATCAGATCAGCATATGAGCTCCGGCAATCGAGGCTTGAGATCCGGAACCTGAGGGGCCGGCATTGTTTATATACCGATGAGATAGGCAAACAATTTGATCCGATCATTGGTAAATCAGAAGCTATTAAGGAAGTATTGAGAACTGCACAGAAAGCAGCAGAATCTGATGCAAACATCCTGATAACGGGTGAAAATGGTACAGGCAAGGAACTGTTTGCCAGGGAAATCCATAATCACTCAACTCGGGCAGGGGAAGATTTTATCGGTGTTGATGTTGGATCCTTAACCGAATCATTGTTTGAAAGTGAGATGTTTGGACATAAGAAGGGGGCATTTACCGATGCAAAGGAAGACCGGATAGGAAGATTTGAAATCGCATCGGGGGGGACACTCTTTCTTGATGAGATTGGGAATCTCTCTGTAAGCCTTCAATCAAAATTGCTCAGGGCACTGGAAGAGAAGATGATTATACCTGTAGGTTCTAATAGTCCACTGAATGTGGATATCAGGCTGATATGTGCCACAAACAGGAATCTGCAGGAAATGATGAAAAATCATACCTTCAGGGAAGACCTGTATTTCCGTATCAACACTTTGCAAATCATTATACCTCCATTACGCAGCAGAACAGAAGATATTCCATATCTGCTGGATTACTTCCTGGATAAATTTGGGCATAAATACAGGAAGCAGCATTTACAGGTTAACAGCGAGGGACTTGAAAGCCTCATGATCTATCACTGGCCTGGTAATATCAGGGAATTTAAGCACACTGTTGAAAAAGCAGTCCTGATGAATGAGTCGGGTATCTTGACTTGTGAGGATTTCTTTGGAAATACAGGATTTGATTCCATGAAAGGAGCATATGCGCATCTTCGTCTGGATGATGTTGAAAGGAACACAATCCGGCAGGCTCTGGTAAATGCAGGTGGTAACATAAGCAGAGCTGCTAAAATTCTGGATATCTCACGGACAACGCTTTATTCAAAAATGGTAAAACATGGTATTTAAACGATTTTATGTACAGATTGTAATCAGGATAACACTCATACTTGCTTTTTGCCTCTGGTTTGGTTTTGAATTCCATGACCCACCGAATTTTTATACCATCATTTTCCTTGGATTGTTAATAATCATCCAGGTCCTTTTATTGATCCGTTATGTTAACCGGACCAACCGGGAGCTTTCTAAATTCTTTATCTCATTGAAGGATAAAGACTCCAGTTTGAGATTATCACCGGATGATCAATATGGCACTTTTCGTGAGCTTGCTGATATTCTCCAGGAAACTGCAGATATGTTAAAAGATGCAAGGATTGAGAAAGAAAAACAATACAGGTACCTTCAATTTATTATCGAACATGTGGATATCGGGTTACTGAGTTTTCAGCAGGATGGAAGGATCATTCATTACAATCCGGCTGCCAGGAAGATGTTGAGAATGGAAAGGGTTACCGGACTCGAATCATTAAATACCATCTATCCTGAATTCAAACAAATTCTGCTTGATTTGGCACCGGGCAGGTCAACAATGATTAGAATTTCCCTTGGGGATGAAATGCTTCAGCTACTGATCAGGTCAACAGATTTTATATTTGAAAAGGATAAATTACGGTTAATATCTTTCCAGGATGTTAAGCAGGAGATGGATGCCCAGGAACTCTTGTCATGGCAGAGGTTGATAAAAGTACTCAACCATGAGGTGATGAACTCTCTCACACCTATCCGGACCCTTACTCATGCCATCCGGAGATCTGTCGCGGAATTGAAACCAGGTAAAGACAATGTGACGTTTGATCATTCACTTTTTGCAGATATCCTAAAGAACGCTAACCTGATTGAAGAAAGGAGCACAAATCTGGTTAATTTCATCAAACAATACAGGGATATTACAAAGATTGAAAAAATCTCTCCTGAAACGGTTCCTGTCCGGGGATTATTCACACAAATAACCGGATTTCTTAAGGAGGAACTGGCTCAAAAAAACATAACCTGTGAGGTTTCAGTAACTCCTGAAAACCTTGAAATTTTGTGTGATCCCAGCCTTGTCGAACAACTTCTTATCAACCTCCTGATTAATGCCATTGAAGCTCTGAATGGATGCAGCGGACCAGTGATTAGACTTCGTGCATTTCTTCAGGAAAATTCACATGTGATGGTCCAGGTCTCAGATAATGGCGTAGGTATCCCGGCAGATAAATCAGATGAGATCTTCACCCCATTTTATTCAACCAAAAAAGGCGGAACCGGTATTGGCCTCAGTTTTGCCAGGCAGGTCATGAGATTACACGGCGGGAATATTTCTGTACAATCGGTTCCGGGGAAAGAGACAGTTTTTACACTTGTATTCTGAGTAGCGCCAATTTACTTATTTGGCAGGTGTCTGAATATGATAGTTCCCCCATTTATCTACTACCTGTATATTCCTGGAATTATTAACCGGTCCGTGTTACTCCTGTGATTGCAGGTAATACGAAATTATTTGCAACTCATCTATTAAATCAAAGCAACCCATTCATATTCGGTTTCATCTTATAATTAATATCTGAACCGGTCAATTTTCCTGTTTAATTTTCATTTACTATTCCATCGTAACTGTTTGATTTTTGTTAACAAGAAACAAATATCTATTATTTATTGATCTACATTAAATTACAGACAAGTTATGAAAACAAAAAATGTATTATCACCAGGCATTTTAGGATTATTAATTCTGCTATGCCCTGGAGTTCCTGTTGGTGCACAGGAATTAATCGATCAAAAGACAGAGCAGCTGGATCTAAAACTACAGTTATTGGATTCGAAACTCGACCTTTTGGATTCTAAAATTAAATTGTGGGAATCAAAGCCTGAAGAGCTGGATGTCAGATTGCATGAAATAGATAATCAAATTAAAAATCTGACTTTTAATCCAAACGAGTTGAATTCAAAGTTTATTAAAATTGAAACAATGCTCAATGAATTGGAAAAGGCAAGGATTCCTCCTGTTATTCCCGAGCCTAAAATTCAGGAACAAGATTTGGATTTTCATATCGAGTACAAATCCGCTATCATGATGGATCCCGTGCGTCTGTTCGAGGGGACATTTCAATTATCTTATGAACGGTTACTTACCAGTAGATTTTCTGTTAGTTTATCCGGTCTGGCAACATATGCAACGGAAAAGGGGATGACCAATTATTTTTTTTCAAGGCAGGAATTGGCCTACTTTGATAAAGCAAATGATGCGTATATAGACTACCAGGGTGAATCTATAGCCGGTGGGGGAATAATCCTTCAATGCAGGGATTACCTGCTGGCTGATTACGCATCAAGAAGAAAGCCGCCGACAGGTTTATATGCTGCCCCTCAATTGTTATACAGGAGAATTCTAATCACCGGCGAAAGAATGGAGTATATTGATGAAGAGTGGGTTGAAAAAGAAATAAAACAACGGTTAAATGTATTCTCAGCAGGAACATTAATTGGAGCAAGGATCCCTTTTATGAAGGTCTTATTTGTAGATGTTTTTGTCGGTGGGAATATCAGGTTAAGCAAATATGATAAGGAGGCCGGCTTTACAAAATACAAGAACTGGTATAACATAGATTTCTCCGGCGTGTTTCCGACAGCAGGTGTAGGGATTGGCATTTTGAAATAACTGGTTAATATCATTTTGCGAGTAAATATTTGAATGGCTTTTTCTATTTAGGTAATTTTAAATAAATATTTACAGCAAACGATTTAAATATGTCTGCTGATGTTTACGAAAAACTCGCTGACTACCTTGATTCCTTACCGGCAGGATTTCCAGGGACTGAAAGTGAAGTGGAACTTCGCATTTTAAAACGCCTTTTCTCACCTGACGAAGCTGCCCTGGCAATGCATTTAACATTGATCCCTGAAAGTCCGGCTGTTATTGCTTACAGGGCAGAAATAGGTATTGAAGAGGCTGAGCGGCGTCTGAATGAGATGGATAGGAAGGGCCTGATTTTCAGCGTTCAAATCAGGAACAAACCGGTAAGATACCGGATCGATCAGTTTATTGTGGGAATCTGGGAAGGTCAGGTAAATAATCTGACACCCGAACTAGTGAATGATTTTGAAGAGTATCTACCGTTCTTTATCGACTTGGATGTTTGGCAAAAAATCCCTCAGCTTCGAACCATACCTGTAGGAGAAAGTATTGATTCATGGACCGAAATAATGGCTTATGAGCAGGCAGATAAAATTGTTTCCACCCACACAAAATTCGCTGTTCTCAATTGTATCTGCAGGCAGGAACAACATATCCTGGGAAAAGGTTGTGGCAAACCATTGGAGAGTTGCCTGAGTTTTGGCAGAGCGGCAGAACACAGTATACATATTGGGAAAAGCCGTGAAATTACCCGGGAAGAAACGTTTGAAATACTAAGGAGAGCTGAAAAAAACGGATTGGTTTTACAGACTGCTAATGCCAGGGATTCTGTATTTATCTGTACATGTTGTGGCTGTTGTTGTGGAGTACTTCGCAGTATCAAGCGTGATCCCAAACCTGCCGGCAGGGTTTCAAGCCCTTTTACAGTTAAGTTTGTTCAGGATACCTGTGCCGGATGTGGCACATGTATAGAGCGCTGTCAGATGGATGCTTTTTACCTTCATAATAATAAAGTGATATTGAATCCTGATCGTTGTATCGGATGCGGATTGTGTGTCACTACATGCACGACTGGTTCATTATCCCTGTTTC
>LJUQ01000192.1 GCA_001304505.1 Bacteroides sp. SM23_62_1 | reverse complement strand
TTATTCAATACTTGTGCTTTGCGTGCTTTGCTATTTTTCTTTGCGCTCTTTGCGTGAAGCCTTTATCAAGGTATTATTTCTTTATCACTTTATAAACTTTTTATTCCTTTATCACCTTTTGTGTATAAATATCGTCTGAAGTTACAATTCTGACAAGATACATCCCATCTTTTAAATCACTTATATCCAGCTCCTCCCTGATCTTTCCATCTGAATACTCCAATTGACGGTTCAGGATCATCTGCCCAAGATGGTTATAGATAAACAACCTTACATCTTTATCTGTCATATCATCGATTTCGATAAACAATTTATCATTTGCCGGGTTCGGATATAATTTTAATCCCTGCGTAACTGAATTATTTATGCCGGTTGCCGGTTCATTCGTCCACATTGCCTGGAAACCTATTCCTGTCCCTGAGCCGTCTGTGACCAATTTGACAAAAAGCGCATTCCCTCCCGTTATCCGGGCAGGTGGCAGATTATCATTGTTGTATTTCCCCAGCAGGTCAGCCGTGGCATCCTGCCCATCATAAACAAAGATCCAGTCACCAGGGCGGATATCAAAACTGTCAGGATGAAATGAAAGATATATCTGGCTGACCCCGCTCGGCAGTATCGTCCAGGAACAATCAGCATCGTCGTTATAATTATTATTTCTGCATCCATGATTAAAATATCCGGTTTGAGCGATCAGGATAGAATCCGAACATTCTTCACAATAAACAAACAGGTGAATCGTATCTCTGTCGGTGCATCCAAAACTGTTTGAGCCGGATACAATGTATTCAATATTTTCAAGGGGACTTGTAGTAACAGAAGCACCGGCAGTGGTACTCAGCCATGTAGCGGGCGACCATACATACTGGTCAGCACCGCTGGCAGTAAGAGTCATTTGTTCACCCTTAGACAGATAGGATGACAGATAATCGATTGCTATTTCGGGTGTCGGAATAATCGTTACTGTTACAGTATCCTCCGAGCTACAGGATGTCGTATCAATTTTCTCCAGGAGATAATATTGGGTTGTAGTCTCAGGATAAATAAGGGGATCAGAACTGGTACTTGAAAAGCCTCCCTGGTCAGAAATCCATAAATAGGTATGGCCCGGCTTTGCATCGGAACCGATGCAAAACGGCAGAAGATCTCCCGAACAGATCGATGTGTCATTTGCTATCTGTGGGACAGGAACAGGATAGATAATGATGGTTAATGAATCCAGCCTTTCACAGCCGGTACTTAATATAGTTTCAGTAAGGATGTATGTTGTAGTATTATCAGGATCAACATAAGGATTGGCGTCTGCTGATAAAAAACCCGCTGGTTTGCTGATCCATTCATATCCATGCCCTGCTTTTCCTGTTGAACCAACCTGGAACGGGATTACTGCATTCCGGCATATGTTGGTATCACATATGACCTCCGGTACCGGCGTGGGGTGAATAGTAAAGGATACGGTATCATCTGCATAACAGCCTGAAGAATCGATTGTCTCATGCAGGTAAAAAATCACGCTTGTATCAGGGGAGACAGCTGGATTTGCTTCTTCCGAAGTATAGCCAGCAGGAGATGATGTCCAGCTGTAAGAATGGCCCGGTTGTGCAGCTGAGCCTAGCAGAAATTCCCCTAACTTATCATCACATAGAACCTGATCTTCTAGGACATCCGGCTTTGCATTTGGATTTATTTTAAGTATAACGGTCTTTGCCGGGCTTTCACAATCATTTGTTGTTTGAGTTACATAGTAGGGATAGATGCCCGTGGTATCTTTTCCGGTATTATATGGACTTCCTGTTCCCACCTGTTCGGTAAGCCCCGCATCGCTGTACCACCTTAAAGATGTTCCGGTAGCTGTCAGGGATGCATCTTCTCCTTCACAGATGGTCTTATCACTGGCCGATGGAGCTGTTGGAACAGCTTTTATGGTAATTGTTGCACTTTTACATATAGTGGTATTACATGATCCTTCAGCTCTGACGTAATAGGTTGTTGTTGTGGAAGGATTCACATTAATACCCGGGCCATAACTGACATAAGTTGTTCCGCAACCACCTGAGTACCATCTCCAGACTCCGTTTGTTCCCAGAGATCCGCCAACAACCGACAGGTTTGTCTGATCGCCACTGCATATTTCTGATACTGAAACAGAGACACTTCCCGGGGCTGTTGACTGGGTCCATGCGGTTACAACCTTGTTTGCACATTGCCCTGTTCCACACACATTTTCACCCCTGACATAATAAGTCGTTATTGAACTCAGGGTTACATCCAGGTTGTCCCCGGATCCCAACAGTGTGCCACCACAACTTCCTGAATAATAATACCAGTCATAATCAATCGAAGCATTTCCTTCAGCATTTAATTTTATCGTACTGCCCGGACAATATGAAGATGCGGTAACATTCAGATTATTTGGCGCCATGGGTTTAAGTATTGCCGTCACAGTCGCAGAATTACTGTTTGTTGAACCATCATTATCTGTAACCCGGCAATAAAATGTTGCCTCCTGAATTACGTGAGCCTGGTAGATTGTAACAGAGGGATTTGTCGCGCCTCCTAATATTCCACCATCCTTATACCACTGGTAGCTTAATGTACCGTTCCCTGTGGCCGATACTGACAAAGTTACCGATTCATTCCCTGTTAATGAATAGCATAAAGTTGCACTTGAAGGATGGCTTGTGATTGTTGGATTGGCTATTAAGATTGTAAATGAGAAAAAGAGATAGACTGTAAGAAGAGATAGAAATTTCATTATTCAAAGATTTACTTTTACAGGTTATCAGCCTGGTCATGCAAATATTGTTCTCCGTACTCACCCCCCTGTCCCCCTTATCTCAAGAGTGAGAGGGGAATCCAAAGGGGGGCAAGTCTGGTAAATTTACAAGGCTCAAAATCCCGGGTTTCCCCCTGATCCAAAGCAAGATAAGAAAAATCATTAAACAAAAATGGAGTTTTTGACGAATCAGTGGAATATTTTATTCTTTGATGAACTTACATTTGATGATATCTTTTTCTGTAACAATCAGCATATGATAAATCCCCGATTCCAGATTATTGATATCAATTTCTTCCCTGATCTGCCCGCTGAAATTTTCAATCTTCCTGTTCAGTATCATCTGACCAAGGTTGTTATAAATAAATACCCTTATGGATCTGCTTTCTACATTATCTGATTCAATGAACAATCTATCATTTGCCGGATTGGGATAGATCAAGAATTGTGGACGTAGCTGAGAATTAATTTCATCGACAATGATGGGTGTATTTGACCACTTCGCCTGGAAGCCTGTCCCTGTAATATCTTCATCCGTAACAAAACGGATATGCAGTGCATTCTTCCCCTTGATATTTGCAGGTGGCAGGTTATTATTATTATACTTACCTATCAGTTGTTCTGTGGCATCCTGGCCATTATATACTTCGATAGAATCATCCTGCTTAATGTCAAAGCTGGCTATATCGAAACTCAGATAAATGGTGTCCACTCCACTGGGTAATATGGTCCAGGAACAAGCCAGGTTATTCTTATACAGGTTATTCGTACATCCGAAATTGAATTTTCCCGTTGCTGTAAAATAGGTTTCATCACCACATGCCGGACAATAGACATAAAGTGTTATGGTATCGGTTCCGGTGCAGCCAAAATCATTCGTTCCTTCAAGTATATAGGTTGTGATTGTATCAGGATCAGCTGTGACCTGACTTCCTGTTGTGCTGCTCAACCCTGTTGCCGGGCTCCATTGATAGGTGCTGGCACCGGATGCATCCAGGGTTGTGCTGTATCCATGGTCAATCGGGTTCTGGCCAGTTGTGATACCAACTACCGGATTGGGATTGATGGTTATGGTTACCGAGTTCGTATTATCACAACCCGTTGTATTGATTGTTTCTGTTAATGTGTATTCTGTTGTAACTTCCGGGGTCACTTTTGGATTCGATTGCGTGGAGGTAAAGCCTGTGGGATTTGAAACCCAGCTATAACTATTACCCGTGACAGCTACTGCTCCCAATGAAAATTCCTGTATTTCGGAATGGCAAATGGTCTGGTCAGCCAATACAATAGCATCAGGATTCGGATTGATGGTGAAAGTTACCGAATCGGTCTTATTACATCCCGTTAAATCAACTGTTTCTGTCAGGATATAGGTGATTGACTCAGTCGGTGTAACGGATGGATTTGCTTCTGCATTCACAAAACCTGCAGGATTGGAGATCCATGAATAGGAATTCCCTGCAATGGCAGATGCCCCGATCTGGAAGGCCCTGATCTCACTCTGGCATAAAATCTGGTCGGCCAGGACACTTGCCATGGGATCAGGATTAATGGTAATGGTAACAGTATCTTTATCCAGGCAACCGGTAGAATCGATGGTTTCTGTAAGAAAGTATGCATAACTACCGGGAGCTGTTGGTTTGACAATGGGATTGGCCTCAGATGAAGTCAAATCACCCTTGCTTGATGTCCATGAATAACTATGCCCTGCTGCTGTTGTTGTTGATAGCTGGAACTCCTGTGTATCAACTTCACATAGGACCTGATCCTCAAGAATATCCGGAACAGGTAAGCCATTGATAGCCAGAGCAACCGTTTTGTTCAGGCTTTCACAACCGCCAACGGTTTGTGTTACATAATATGTATAAACTCCAATGCCGGTTTTACCCGTTGCATAAGTAGTTCCACTCTGGAGGGAAATATCACGCACTGCATCTTCATACCATTTTAGATCTGTTCCGGTAGCTGTCAGATCCGGAACATTTTCACCGATACATATCGACTGGCTGTCTGCAAGAGGTTCATCAGGCCTGGCCTTAATCCATAATGTGTCAACTCCTGGTCCGCTTTCACAGCCATAAACCGTCTGGGTAGGATGATAGGCATAATATCCCGGTAGTGTGTCACCGCTGGAAAAAGTATCCCCAATGTGAACCAGGTTGGTTAATCCTAAATCGGAGTACCATTTCACATTTTCACCTGTTGCAACCAGGTCGGGGACCGTATCGCCAAAACATGAAATGAACCACATCCCATCCGGAGGCCATGGAATGGGATGAATGGTAAGTGCCGAAGTATCCGGATCGCTTTCACAACCGTCCTGAGTTTGGGTAACATAATAAGTATATGTGCCGGGACCGGTTTCCCCTGTGGCAAAAGTACTACCAGAATTAACCTGGTTTGTTAGTGTCTCATCGTCATACCATTTAAGATCAGTACCTGCCGCAGTGAGATCAGGAGTCGATTCACCATAACAGATTGTTGTATCAGAGGCGAATGGAAACACGGGTGTGATATTGATTGTTAGAATAACTGTATCTGCCTGGCTTTCACTTTCATTTATTGTTTGCGTTGCATAATATGTGTAAGTTCCGGCAGATGTGTGGCCCGTCGGGTAACTATTACCCGAATGAACCATCGTTGTCAGGGCTTCGTCGGAATACCATTTTATACTATCTCCGGCAGCAGTAAGGTCGGGGATATCCCTTGTTGTGCAACCAAACACATTGTCTGCCTCCGGAGGCAGGCAGAATTCATCCGCCCCGATATCGGGGGCGGTCGGATCTCTCATTTCTCCGTCGATGTCATCGGATATTTCATCGATGGGTGTTCCGGCATCATTGAGGGATGGATTGGGGAAATGTGGATCATCAACTGCAGCAAATTGGGGATCGATAGAAAGAGAGTTAGCATCCTGACCAGAGGCAGTTCGCCAGGCATTCAGATCAGATTGGTTCACAGAATTCCAGGAGCCAAGTACTGAGCCATTCGTATAAAGATTGTTATAATCGCTGGTCACACCTGAATTCCCCTGGTTGTGAATAGCGTATCCCTGAGCAAAATTGGCAAATATATTGTTATTCAGGTCAATATATGATATCCCTATCCCCAGCTGTATAGCTTTTGAGAAGGATAAATTACCAGTAACCATATTTGTATTAAACACAAATTTCAAGTAGGATGAATTTTCCATATACAACCCACTGGCAAAAGAACCGCTTGTTTCACTGTTTAACCAAATGTTGTTATTACTGACAACCCCGTAATCTGAAACCGTACTGTTTGAATTAGTTATATATATACCATATCCGGATGTTGTACTAGTCGTAATGATAGAATTTCTGCTTATGGTCAAATCAGAATCACAATCATTGCAATATATCCCATAGTAATAATCCTCATCATTTGTAGAAAATAGATTGTCAGAGATTGTAACCGTATCAAATGAAGAAACATAAACCCCTATTCTATCCTGGTCCAAAAAATAATTATCCTGGATTCTAAAATTTTTTGAATGATTCGAAACTTGTCCGGATATATATATACCGTAAGCACCATCCTTAATCAAATTATTTGTAATTATAAAATCACCTCCCATTGCATCTGTTGATCCCTGGATTAGTTCTCCTTCAACAATCGTCGGTGGATGAACCCCAATAATCTGATTATTCTGAAGCCATATATCTGACGATCCATCGGCTATTTTTACAGCAGTTGCATATTCAGATCCCGTTGTGGAAATAGTTATTCCTTTGATCCTGATATGTTCTGCTCCATTGAATTTCAAAGTGTAATTATCCCCACTGCTGGTCGGCTGAAAGGTAATTGTGGTCAGTGAGCTGTCTCCTGATTCAGATTGAAAAGTGATAGTATTAATAATCGATGCATTTTTAATTTTCGGTATTGTAATTTGTTCATTGAATGTCTCACTCCTTACATTGAAGATTACAGGCCCGCGTACTCCATCCAGCAACAGGTCATTTAATGCATCGGTAAATGAGGTATAGTTGGATGAGGTTGTACCTATCGTGAATGTTCCTGATAATGCAGGAATAGTGAATTCATCCGCTCCAATGCACGGGGTAGTACCATCGCGTAGATCGCCTTCAAAATCATCGGTAATATCAGATGCCATGGGAGTACCTGCTTTCAGTAATATATTTGCTGCGTGCAGGTCTGAAGTGGAGAAATAAATGGGGTCTACTGAGATGGAATTATCATCCTGGGAAGATGATGTCTGCCAGGAATTCAGATCGGCCACATTCCCGCTCCAGTATCCCAGGTTTGTGCCATTGGTATAGAAATCGTTATAATCACTGGTTAACCCGGAAGTCACATAACTAAAGACCGCATAGCCATATGCCGCGTTAAAGAATATATTGTTCTTCAGTTCTGCATTGACTAAATCATACCCGATCTCCAAACAACTGCTGAATGAATAATTACCACTTATCGCGGTTGAATTATAGAGAACTTTCAAATAACTCGCATAAGAGGCTGCAATTGGTGTGCAAGAATATCCCTGTGTGTTTAAGGAAACTGAATTGTTCGCCACAATTGCTTCGTTTCCGGAACTTCCGTCAGAATAGGTAAAACTAATACCGGTGCCGCCTGCTGTACCTGTACCTACGATTTTATTCTTCAGGATGCGGGTATTCTCGCTACAGTATCTGCATTCGATTCCTTTGAAAGTTGAGTTTGATGATGAAACAGTCAGGTAATTGCCTTCAATAATAGGAGCCTCCTGTCCGAATAAAAAAATCCCGTAGCTGTATTGATTATTAAATGTATTGTTTTGAATAATAGTGCCAGTCTCACGATTTGAACTTGGGCCATGATGATAGATGCCAAATGAACCATTCTGAAATAAGTTCCGGTCAAAAACGTAATCAATGTCGGCAGTCGAAAGCCCTGAACTGGAATAAAACACAGCGTTATCTACCGATGAACTGGTCGTTTCGGCACCAATGAGCTGGTTATTGCTAAATTCAATATCTTCAGTGATACCTTTAACCAAAACAACCCTGGAATATTCGGTGCCGCCGGATACAAGGGTCATATTTGAGAAAACAATATGATCAGCACCATCCAGCTGCAAGGTATAATTATCAGAACTGGATCCGGGGGAATATGTCAGGATCACATCCGAGCTATCGCCCGATTCTGATTTGAAAGTAATCGTATTGGTCGGACTGGCACCAGTGATCTGGGGAATAGAGATCTGCTCTGAATAAGTTCCGGAACGTACATTGAAGACAACTGCTCCGGTTATACCGGACGTCAGGGCATTGATGGCATCAGTAAATGTAGCATAGTCTGGATTACTGCCTCCAATGGTTTTACCACCACTTATCTGAGCCCAGCATGGAATACTGGTTACTAAAATAATATGGACTAATACAATTTTTAAATTCCGCATACTTAAGTTTTATATTTTATAACTATTTATTTTGTGATACCTCCAGGAGATGAAAAACCAGGTAATCTCTTATGAATCCCGGCAACCAGCTTCTGAGCTTGCCCAAGGACTTCTTTTGCAGAGATTTCTCCATGACCAGTATTTCGACCTCGACCACGTCAGGATCATCCACATCATATAAAGGAAATGTGTAACTTCCATCAAGATGATCCACCGGGTTACCAACCTTACCTGATGATAACCGGATCTTAATTCCATCTCCGAATCCTGGTCCCAGGAGGTTTCCATATCTGTCCTTTGGCCTGATATATAGACGCATAGGGATATCTGCCTGTATATCTGCCTCCAGGAGCCGTATCCTTGACCTGCACCTGCTTGAATATCCGTAATTTATGTACAGGGATTTTGTAACAGTCCTGCTGAATTTCCCTAATTCGCTATGATGACCTTGAACCTGGAATTCCACCTTATATACCCCGGGTCGTTTAACCTTATTAATCCTGGTATTATACCGGCCATCTCCTTCATAATCAAAGGATACATCTACATGTTTTGGCTGGAAAAGCTTTTCTAACAATGGATTATTTGCAAGTAAATGCCATTTCCTGCTGGCAAGATCAGCCAGATCCATATAATCCTTACTATCTGAATTATAATTTGACAGATATTTAATATCGTTCATCAATACCTTTCGCCTTCCCCTGGTCATGGTTGCCGCAGAGAAATTCGAAAATACCTTTCTCTGTCGTCTGGTCGGTTCGAGGATAACAGCCCTGACCTTAGAGTCTTCTATTGCAATGCCCTTATATTCGAGCAACATACCAAGATCAAGAAATTCACCGACGATAAATTCATTACT
>LJUQ01000027.1 GCA_001304505.1 Bacteroides sp. SM23_62_1 | reverse complement strand
TTGAAGGGGGAAGGCATCGGCTTTTAGTTCAAAGTTTAAAGTTCAAAGTTTTTATTTACCATGCTCCATGCTATCAGTTTAAAGTTCAAAGTTTAAGGTTTAAAGTTTCAAAGTTATCCATTGTTCATGGCTCGCAATTCACAACTCACAACTTACGGCTTTCAGTTCTCAATTTAAGGAGATTCCCTGTATTACTACTAATAAATTACCTGAAAATTTATTTCATAAAAATTTTTAATAAAAACTAAGAATACTCATAAACCCAAAATATTGGTGTCATTTGTTATGGAATTATATGCCCGGCATTGTAATGGATAACCCGGATAATGATCAACGAAATTAATATACTTTTTTGGTTTGAATTCTGATTCATTATATTTTACTTCAATAGCAAATCCACTATCAGGATTCATTGTCACCACAAAATCAATTTCGTTACCATCAGCAGTCCTCCAGTATCTGATATCATCTTTATCATACAGTTGCCTGAGTCTGATAAAAAGATAATTTTCAATAAGTTCACCCCTGTCCAACCGTTGATCAACCGGTAAAAACTGTTTAAGCAAAATATTTCTCAAACCAAGATCATTAAAGTATATTTTTGGCATTTTGGTAAACTCTTTTCTGATGTTTTTAAAGAAAGGTCTGATCAGGTGTATATGGAAACACTTTCTTAAAACATATAAATAATTTTCAACTGCAGTAACAGACAGTTTTAAGGTATTTGATAATTCATTCATATTCAGGCAGGATCCTGTTTGGTGAGCCACTATACTCAACAGATTAAAAAATTTATCATGATGTTGTATTCCAGCTTCAAGAATATCACGCTTTATAAATGAAGTATATAGTTCCTTAAGTTTAAAGATTTTCTGTTCTTTTTCATCTGACAGGACCACAGCAGGGTACCCTCCATATGTCAGGTATTCATCAAACAAGGTCATGATCTCATTTCTTCTTGCAGAGATGTAGCTTTTATTTCGTCTTATTTCAGACCATTCCTTAACCAATAAATGATCACCTGTTCTGAAATCGAGAAATTCTTCAAAATCTAGCGTATATAATTCAAACAGATGCTTTCTCCCTGCAAGAGAATCTGTAAATTTTTTATCTATATAAAATGCACTGCTGCCGGTTGCAATAACTTTTATTTTTTCAGCAAATTTGTCGTAAAGCAATTTAAGGAAATTGGAAGGATTATCGAGATATTGCACTTCATCAATTAAAAGGTGTATTTTTTCATTACCTGGAACAGGAATGAACTTAAATATGTTTTCAGGATGTTCATTTAAAGAAGTAAGAAATCCCGGATCTTCCAGACTCATCTGGAATACCTTTTTGTTTTCACCTGATATACATTGATATAGCTGGTTCAGCAGTGTGGTTTTCCCTGTTTGTCTTGCCCCAACAATAACAGCATATTCCTTACGATCCAATTGTTCCTTTACTGTCCTGAAAAGTTTTCTCTCAAATAGTTGCATATCAAAATTGATGACAGAGTAACAAGAACAAAGGTATAAAATATTTTTAATAAATGAAAATTATCCGATATTTTTTATTTTATAAATAAATATTTTAAAATTTACTCTTTAAGTATATTTACCTATCAAATAGTGTAACTCACAATTTATTCCGGGAAAATTAAGGAATCAGATAAAATAGACATCGGGGAATTTGAAGGGGGAAGGTATCGGCTTTTAGTTCAAAGTTTACCACGTGAAATGCAACGAAGGAGCATATTTCACGTGGTTCAAGGTGAGTGTGGGATTTAGGTGTTGGGTGTGGTTGGTTATTCAGGTGATTCATGACTCACATTAGTTCGCTTTTGTTTCTATTTTCGATTTTTGACTTTGTTTTGAATTTCGGTTTTCGAATTTCGGTTTTATTTATTTTTTCGGTTCTCGAATTTCGATTTTTAATCAAGGATTTTAAGTTTTCTGTATTTCGAATAGAATTAACAATTATTCCTCCAACAACTCCCTCACTTTCTCAAAATCTTGATGCGTGACATCATTATATTCCAGGTCATTAAGGTTAAGGATAAATAACTCCCTGAATGTGCTGTAGCTGTCATCAAAAGTCCATGGTTTGTCTTTCCATTCATTATAAACAGCTTCTGCCTGATCAAATTGATTGTCAAATATATAAACAAGAGGTAAATATGTATAAACATATTCATAAGTTTCATCTGCCTTTCTTGCCAGTTGAGCAGACCGGAGTGCATCATTATACTTCTTTTCCAAAAGAAGAGAATAAGATAAGTAACAATAATCTGAAGCTAATGTTCTTCTGATAAAACTATTATCCTTATTCATTATAATGGCCCGTTCAGCAAAGTAGATTGCACTATCCGGAATTTGTTTTTCTTTATAAAAGTTTGCTCTGTCATACCAGTAATAAGATCCTGAAGTATCTGATAACATTGCCAGAAATGATTTATACCCGGTATCATCCAGTTTTTGTTCATTTGCTAATAAAATTGCCTTTTTTTCAACCTCGATAGCCCCCGGCATGGATACTTTATAGACAATTCGTGCATAATTATCATAATATTCTGGCCTAGCATTATTATTCACAGCCTTGAGGGCAAGATTATATGCCGGAACTAAAGAATCCACGGGTAAATGCTGATAGATTGTTTTAGAGATATAATAGCATAGCTCAGGATCTTCAAAGATATCATTCCAAGGACTTGTATTCAAATAATCGAAATTTTCCATTGCGTTATAGGCACAATTGATATAATTGTTCCAATCCTCTTCAGATTCATAGTAAAAAAGTACATCATAAAGATCTTTTGAAGTTTTAATCAATTCAATCACACTAATCGAAGTATCCTGAAGTGCTCCAGAAGTTAAAATATCCCTGATCTTATACATTATAGTGCCTACATTTCTGACAGCTCCATCTGGTCCAACTGCGAGCACATCTTCAAGATATACTTTGCTTTCATCCTTCAGCATTTTGATCAATTCCTTTTGCTCGGGTGTGATATATGCACTTGGTGATTTGATAGTTCTATAAAAACCTTCTATGTCAACACCGAGGCTAAAATTAACTGCTGCAAATTGCAGATCATATTCGAACCAATCAGGCATCTTTACTTCAATCCTAATTGCGTTCAGGAGTTCATTTTTACTGATTTGAGCACCTGAACCTCGTCCCAGTATGACAGGAAACGGATCAGGGACTTTTCTTACCCTGAATTCTTTTTCTCCGAGGTATAATTTATCACCAAAGTTTGTTATTCCAGAAAGACTGATGCTGGCTATTCCCTCTCTGGCAGGACGGACAATATAAGTATTTATAAAAGAGGAATCTATCCCTTCCTGTATACCAATAAATTTAATTGTTCCATTATCAATATCTGGTAGAAGTTTATCCGGGCTTATTCCAGAGGCACTGATTTCTACCGGATTGTCAACACCCAGATAGAGAACGTTCATCCTGGTCGGAGAGATAGTCCATGATGTTCTTATGTTTTCATATAATTCCTTCACGGCAATATTCTTAGCATTTATAGCCAGACTTTTTGCTTCCTCTGCCTCGTTCTTGGCCAACAAAGCCTTTTGCTCATTTTCTTCGGCCTTTAACATGGATTCATTCGCCAGTTGATTTGCTTTAACTGCCTCCTCACGCTGAATATCTGCAATTTCTTTTTGATCTATTGCTTTCTTTCTCTCTCTTACAGCCCAGATTGTGAAGCCTGCAAAAATAATGAGAAGCATTACAGTGAATGCGGCAACAACATTTCTTCGCCTGCGTCGGGATTTTTCGATTATTGATTTGCTATCTGTAATAAACTTTTCAAGTTGCCTGTTAAGGAATAATTTATCCTCGTATGGAGCTACATATTTAAGGTCTTCCCTGTTTAAATATACTTTCCGCCGTTCAAAGTTTTGATATGCATTATTAAGAAAATCCTTTATTTCCAGAAGTTCTTTCTCAACCAGTGTTATTTTCTCGTATATCTTCGTTGCAAGACTATCATGTCTCAACTCATATCTTCCACTTTCATCTTTATCCTTCAATATTCTCAGGTTTACAAACCTTTGCAACAGATTTGTAAGTTCTTCTTTACCAACCGGTTTACCAAGAGTCCTGGTAAAATCAGCGATCTCCTCTTCCCCAATCTGTTTTTTTGTTCCCTGGATAGATACAAATGCCTTCAGTAATACCAGACCTGTATCAGGATCTTCCAGTTCCCCGATCTGCTCCTCCAGAAAATGCCCCAGCAGGTCGCTCACATCTCCAACTTCTGCTAAAAGATCTTTTGTGAATTTTGGATGATCCTTATTCTTCTCAACAGCCAGATGGTACATCTTATCAAGTAAAACCTGCAAATAAGTGAGTTCAACCTCGGTACTTTCCGGGCTCAGTTTTCCCAGGATATTCTCCGCCAGTCCTTTTTCTACTTCTATTCCGTAAACTTTACAGGGTTCTTCAATAACATGAATAGCATTCTGCCACGTCATTTTTTCTATCCTGATGCGGTTGGTCAGGAAGGTGGGGATCTCTCTTTCAAACTCAATGGCTCCTGCCAGGTATTCCTCTCTCATCACAAACAGCAGCCTGCACTGAACATCCGAATCAACAATATTCTTTACAACCTTAATAAATTCCTTCCGCTCTTCCCTGTCACCAAAAATGAACACCTCTTCGAACTGGTCAAAAATGAGGTAAATGGGTTTGAAGTGATCGAGGTATAAAGATTGAAGTTGTTTGATGATTGATCGGTTTTCTTCACCCGTAGTTATGGCCATTTTAGAGATACCAGCTTTCAGGCTGGATGTAATATTATTTCTTCTCCTTATGTTGATCGGCAACCAGTCGCTGTCTTCAAATTTATTTGCCAGACCGCAATTTATCAGGGAGGTTTTCCCTGTACCCGATACCCCGCATATCAGCAGTAACTTATTCCCGAATACTTTCTGATATAGTTCTTCAATCTCATTATCCCTCCCGAAGAAGATGTCTTTATCTTCTTTGGTGTAGGCATCGAGGAATTTGAAAGGAGAGCTCATTCTAGTTACCAATTTTTTAGCAGTTTATATTATTTTGTAGAGATGCGCCGCGGCGCGTCCCTACAAAACATTAATATGACGCATTTCTGTAAATTCCCAAATACGCCGTCTCTACAAATTATTAAAACCTATGCCTCAACAGAACTTTTTGTCGGCGCTATCGTCCCCAGCAACTCCTTAAACTCCTCCACCAGCTGAGCATAATTGCTCAACGCCCGCAGATCACATTTCTCCGTCACTTCCGTACCGATATACATCATGTGGTCGCCCCTGAATTTGGTGTACATAAAAATGTCTTTCTTGATGCCGAATTTTTCCTTGGTATCAAGCACCTCTGAATGGGTATCTATAATTAAAGGGGAAAGATTCAAATACTCTTCAATAGATTTAATAGATTTCATCAACAGGACCGAATGGCTCTCAGAGAATTTCTCCTCATCGATTTCTTTTGCGGCAAAATCGGAATCGGCGCTGTTCAGCAGGTCCACCACATGATGGAATTTTGCATCCCTGTTTTTCGGTTTCATGACTTTGATTTCACGGACAGACACCAGGCTGTATTTTGCCAGGAAAGCAATTTTTAACAGGATAAACATTAATTTTTCTTCATATTCCACACATCTTTTCTCAATCTCTTCCTGTGTCAGGTTGATCTGGTAGTGACCGATCTCATTTCTTTCCGGAACCCAGAAATCAAGCGCTGCATAGAATTTCTTGTCGAAATTTTCACTGATCTCCGGCATGAACCATTCCTGTTTTGCATCCTGGTAAAGATTGCCAACAGCCCGGATCATCCAGGTGAAATTGCCCATAGAGAGTACCGACATCCGGTTTTCAAACTCCGAAGTAATACCATCCGGGATGGTTATTTTTTTCTTTATTGCATCCTGCCAGAGCTGCGACAACATGACAAAGGATACAAACTGCATGGTTCTCTCAATTGTCTTGAATATCTGGTCAAGCCGCATCCTGTCCAGTTCCCGCATGGATGCCGAAAAAAGCCTTCTCAATTCTACTCCAATGGGCCAGGGATAATTTTTAATGATCTGGTCACCAAGAATCCTGTAATCGACCTCTTCATCCTCATCTTCATCAACAATGAGATATTTGGCAAGGGAAGGACGATATTTGCTCATCTCCTGGAAAACCTGCCGGATTAATTCTTCGTTTATCTGTGCCATAAATAGTTATATTAATGACTAATAGTGAGGTAAATTATTAAAAAAAGTCGGATGAACCAAATAACAATTTAAATGATTGTTAGATAAGGAAGAAGGCTAAGGCTAAGGAAGGCATGGTCGCAATTGTCTCAATGGTCACAAGGTCGCAGAGTCAATGGATCAGATGGTAAATAAAGGAGATCCTTGATAAGTATCACACTTTGAATAATTAGATACAAAGTGCCGGCTTGAAATACGAAGAAAGAGTAATACCCTCATAAGGGTTGAGCAAGTTCTGCCGGTTGCCAACCGACAGTTGTATTAACGTTGGGCGATACAGAAAAGTCCGGTTGTTAACCGGACACATTGAGAGTCGGATTTCCAACTCCTGTCTCACGACTCACGACTCACGATATAAACCTCCGCGGAAACAAGGTCATCCTGAACCTGCCTGCCTGGACAGGCAGTATTCAGGATCTTCTTATTAAATATCTACTGGTCCTGGAGTAAAATATCTATTTTTGAAAAATAAAATTCTCTATGTGGATAATTATACTCCCGTCACCGGTAAAACGTATACACTATTCGGTGAAAATGTAACCACCAGACAATACTATTCTACAATCCGGGATGTGACTGACCATCTGCTGGATCAATTTTCATTGAGCGAGCAGGATCTGTTGAATTATCTTCAGAAAGTAAGCCGTAACAGATACTCCCTGGCCAGGATACTCAGAAAAAATCCACAAGGATCCAGACCAGGTATCATCCTTCATTATCTGCATAAAACATTGTCTGCCTATTCTCCAGGAGTAGAAGAACATCTCAGATCTGAACCATTCTATAAGTTTTTCACTGATTATGCTATCCTGACAAACCGTGCTCAGTACTACCTGTACATGATTATCATTGAACTGGTTAACAGGGTGTATAAAAGTAAATTCCTCGCATGTGATTATAAGATTGCCCTTCTCCCCTATTGCCTGAGGGCAACACAGACGGATTGTAAAGCCAGTCCGGATGAAGTTGATTATCTATGCAGGGGATGCCGGAAAGATTGTTTTATAAATAAAGTCAGCACATTACTTAATGAACAAAACATTCATCCCTATATCTGGAGGACCACCGGGCTTAAATCCCTTCTACGTCAACTGGTTAAAAGATATGACACTGTTGGTATCATGGGTGTTGCCTGCATCGTTGAACTGGCCAGGGGCATGAACTCATGCCAGGAAGCAGGTCTGCCGGTCATAGGACTTCCTTTAAATGCAAACAGATGCATTCGCTGGATGGGTGACTTTTATGAAAATTCGGTTGACCTGGAAGAATTGAAGTTGCTAATATCGTAAAGAATTCCATTTTTTTTTTGTTAATTATTCATAAGTTTATATGACGCCAAATAATGAAATGATGAATTATGCTTTGGTAACCGGGGCTTCCAGCGGAATTGGCTATGAATTATGTCTACTTTTTGCCAGAAATGGGTATAATCTAATACTTGTTGCCAGAAAAGAAGATAAATTAAGACACATAGCAAATGATCTTGAAAATAATTATAAGATTAAAACCCTTCTTATTCCCATCGATTTAAGCCATAAGAATGCTGCAGAAAAAATTTTCAGTCAGGTGCAGGAAAAATCTATCACTATAAATTACCTTGTTAACAATGCCGGCTTTTATGTGAAAGGAGCTTTTTCTGAAACATCATGGGAAGAGGAGCAGGGAATAATTCAATTGCAATGTTTAAATCACATCCGGCTTACAAAATTGTTTCTTCCCGGGATGTTAAAATGTGGAAAGGGAGGAATAC
Organism: Bacteroides sp. SM23_62_1; assembly: GCA_001304505.1. GTDB lineage: Bacteria > Bacteroidota > Bacteroidia > Bacteroidales > SM23-62 > LJUQ01. The sequence continues at coordinate 19,921 of LJUQ01000027.1, read as the reverse complement.
TTAATGTAGGTTCAACAGGCTCATTTGTGCCTGGCCCTTATAATGCTGTTTATTGTGCATCAAAGAGCTTTGTACTTAGTTTCTCTGAAGCTCTTGCACAAGAAGTTGCTGATTCAGGGATTACAGTTACTGCATTGTGCCCCGGAGGAACCTATACAGCATTTCAGAAATTTGATAAAAGGAAAAAATCTATCCTGTTTCCGGTGATGAAAGCATCACGAGTTGCAGAAATAGGATATAAATCTTTAATGAAAGGTAAAAGAGTTGTCATACCCGGGAGGATGAACAAGATTCAGGTATTTTTTATTCGGTTCATTCCCCGGAATTTTATTGTCAGATTAACAGGATCAATAGTAGCAAAAAAATAACTCAGCATTTTTCCATAAATATTATTTCTTAAACAGTAAATCCATATCATTATGAAACGAACATGATTTTTATTAATCATAAAATCACAAAAAAGTATGATTAAAAAAATCATGTGAGAGCGAAGCGGTTGCATTCGTTCTCAAATTTTTAATTATTTTTTTTCCAAATAATTATAAAATTTTAAACGAATGAAACATATAATCTATGGAATAAAATATTTGTCAAATTATTGGTTTTTAGGGAAGCTGAACCCTCTTATCTGCGGACTTGTACTGCATAATAAATGTAATCTTCGATGTCGTCATTGCACTATAGTTGATCGTCCAAATGCCTCTTTAAAATACGACGAAGCCATTCATGTCGTTGATTCTTTTTATTCTGATGGGGGACGTTGCCTCTATTTAGAAGGTGGAGAACCTTTTATCTGGCGTGATGATTCTCACTCAATGGAAGATATTGTTTGTTATGCCAAGAAAAAGGGGTATTATGCAGTGATTATTTATACCAATGGTACACGACCTTTAGAATCAGAAGCTGACACAATTTTTGTCAGTGTTGATGGACTGCTCAAAACTCATGATAGCTTAAGGGGAAAATCATTTAATAAAATAATGGGTAATATAAAGCAATCCGGTCACCCTTCAATTTATATCAACTATACAATAAACTCAGAGAACAAAGATGAAATAGGTGACTTTTGCGAATATGTTGATAAGATACCACAAATCAAAAGTACATTCTTTTACTTTCATACACCTTACTATGGTTATGATAAGCTTCACCTTGATATCCAAACAAAAAATAAAATTTTGGTGAACCTGCTTAGACTTAAAAACCAATATAAAATTTTAAATTCCTCTGCCGGACTTAGATCAGCCATACGTAATGATTGGAAAAAGAATTCAGATATATGCGTAGTATACGAGGGTGGCAAATATTTTACATGCTGCAGGGAAAATAATAATGGTGCAACATGTGCAGAATGCGGTTATTTAAGTTACGCAGAAATTGATCAGACTCTGAAACTTAAACCCGGAGCGATAGTCAATGCATTGAAATATTTTTAACCACGGAAAAATGATAGTTACCAACTTTTTAAGGAAAAGAATAAGCAGACATTTCACCAAACAAAGTGAAATAGCGCTTCATAATAATATTCCGTCTTATCCATCAATAGAAGAAAGATTCAGTGATATTGATGAATTGGGAATTTATCTGCATATCCCGTTTTGTAACCAGATCTGTCCATATTGCCCCTATAACAAAGAGATCTTTAATGATGAGGCAAGTCAGAAATATGTTCGTGCGGTTATTAAGGAAATTAACACCTATGCATCCATTTTAACAAATAAACCGGTTACAAATTTCTATATAGGTGGTGGCACTCCAACTACCATGCTGGGGAAAGGCATTGAGGAAATAATCAACCATATTTACAAACGCTTTAATATGAAGTGCCATGTTCATATGGAAAGTCATCCGAATCACTTAACACCTGAAAATCTCAGTGCTATCGAGGGAATGAATGTAAAATATCTGAGTATTGGCGTTGAAGCTTTGCAGGACCGGCATCTGAAAGCCATTGAAAGGCCATACACCGTCAGAGAGGTGAAAAAAAGCGTTGAGAGAGCTGCCAGAAGCAACTTTCAGTGTATTAATATTGATTTTATTTTTGATTTACCCGGGCAGACTGCTGCTGAGGTTGAACAGGCAGCCCGTGATATCGTGAATCTGAGAATACAACAGGTAGCAACCTATCCCTTATTCAGATTTTCCTGTACCCGTTTGGGGAAGGAATTTCAAAAAAATAGAAATGAGATAGCTACGTTGTTCCGTCGCAGAAAATTACTTAAAATATTTGAAGACATTTTCTATGATGCGGGTTTTGAACGTTCTTCTGTCTGGGCATTTACAAAAAAAGGTGTTGATAAATATTGTTCTGTAACTGTGCCATTATATCTGGGATTTGGGGCCAGTGGAAGTTCCTATCTGAGAAACATATTTTTTGTTAACACATTTAATGTGATTGAATATATCAAGGCTATTGAAAAAGGAATGTCTCCAATTGCTCTTTCAATTGATCTTTCTGAAGAAATGCAGATGGCCGGGTGGCTTTATTGGCGGATATATGAAACCAAATTCAAAAAAAGTGATTTCCATGATAGATTTAATATAAGTTTTGATAAGAAATATGGATTAAAAATGAAGATACTGAACCATTTAGGTTTTATAAAACATAATAATGATCAAATCAGTCTGTCAGACAAAGGGATATATTGGATTCACGCTTTCGAAGATTTTTTCTCTATCAATTATATCAACAAACTCTGGGGTACTTTAAAATCCGATCCCTGGCCGGTGAAGGTGGTTTTGTAAATCAGTTATAATTCAACATTATCAGAATAATTTATAAAACTTTTAATCTTCGGTTATTAACTTCTTAATCCTCTCAATCTGTTTTTGCTTATTCACCTCACGCAGGTTCCTTGCAGTTTCAGTGAAGTACTGGTGTCCTGAAATGAATTTCACCTGGAGTTTATTCCAGTCATTAAATGAAGTTATTTTGTTCTGTTCGGCCAGTTCTTTGAAGAGGGTATTGGAGACGGGGATCATGTCACTCCTGCCCAGGTAATCCAGGTCAGAGTCACAAATGATTGCTTCAAGCAGGTTTTTGGGTTTGGGTGGAAGTTTTGTAGACATAATGATTTCACATATCTTTTCGATCTGCTCCTCTGTATATCCATACTTTGGAAGAAATTCCCTGGCGAGTCCGCATCCAAGATCTTCATGGTTATCGTAAGCTATCGTATGTCCCGCATCATGGAATAGTCCGGCGGTTTTTAAAATAAGTATTTCCTCATCCGTACATCCCTCAGCCCAGCCAATTAATTCAACTTCAGTTACAACATCCACCGTATGCTTGACATTGTGATAATACAGAAATTTCGGCAGTTCTTTCTCAAGTTTATCTAATATAATTTCCTGTATATCAGTAAATTGTATTAACTTAAACTTGGTTTCAAACATGTCGTTAGGAACCAGACCTTCCCCATTAATTGAAAATTCCGGCCTGAGGCCTTTTACGGTGAACATTTCCAGGTCGCCTTTATACTTAACCGGGAGCTTTCCATAATATTCGCAAACAAAGAACTCTTTAACGAGTTCATTGGTCATGACGGATAACAGGAGTTTGCCAACATCAGCCGCAGATTCCATTCGCGTGGCGATATTTACAGTATCACCTTTTATGTCATATGCAATCTTTTTCTTCCCAATAATATTGGCAGTTACGGGTCCGGTATGAATACCCATCTTGATATCCCATATTCTTTTCTCCTTATCAGCATTTTTCTGGTATTCATCGAGGTAATGCTGCATCTCCAGGGCAGCCAGGACAACTTGCACCGGATTGGTTATATTCTTGATGGGTATCCCTCCTGCAGCCATATAGGAATCGCCGATGGTTTTTATCTTTTGAATCTTATATTTTTTTAAAATGGAATCAAAATGAAACAATACCGTATCCAGTTCATCCATGAGAGCCTCCGCATCCATGTCATCTGATATCTTGCTAAAGCCATGAATGTTGGCAAAAAGAACAGTCACCATCTTAAATTTCAGAGTCTTCGGAGCTTCAAGTTCCTTTTCTTCATATACGGCACCTTTCTTCTTCAGTTCAGATAATATCTCTTTAAGGTTCTCCAGCTCATCCTGCAGCCGTTCAGTCTCCTTATTAAGTTTTTCATTCTGCTCAATCAGCTCCTGGTTCTGTTTTACCAGCTTTGATATCCTTTTCAGTAATTCTGCATTCTGCTGAGACATATGCGTCGTTTTCTAAAGAATGAAATAATTATATTTTTACTGAACCACGATAAATATATAAATAATAATTCAAAGAATGGAATATTGAAATGTTGGAATGAACCCTAAAATTCAAATCCCCGGGAACAGTAGTTACAGATACCTAGTTGTCTGTTGTCTGTTGCCGGTTGTGATTTATTAAACGAAAGGAATATGAGACTGGGGATTGAGTGTGATTAACCACAGAGGATCACAGAGTATTAAAGAGACCCTCTGAAAATTTTAATACACCAAAACATCAACCCGCACCCAATTAATCACACCCACCAATATACTAATATACCAATAAACCAATATACCAATATACCATTTCTCCATCATTCCATTAATTTTGTACTGATGAACCAAAACCTGATATGAAGAATATTCTGTTTTTAGTTCTTCTGACTTTTTCCTGTCTTGCATCCGGACAGAGATCCGGAAAGGAATTCACGATTGTGTTTTACAATGTTGAGAATCTGTTTGATACGGAAGATGAGCTATTGAAAGAAGATGAGGAATTCACACCGGTTTCAGCTAAAGGTTGGAACCAGGAAAAATATGAGAAGAAGCTGGAGAACATTGGCCGCGTGCTCAGCTCTATTAAGTCATCCGGACTACCTGAGATCATTGGTCTGTGTGAAATTGAAAACAGGAAAGTGCTTGATGACCTGGCTGGAAGCAAGTCACTGAGAAAAGGGAATTATTCCATTGTACATAGTGACAGTCCTGATAAACGCGGCATTGATGTAGCCTTTCTGTACAATCCTGAAAATTTCACCGTTCGTGGCTATCATACGATTCCGGTAATATTCCCTTTTGATTCAACTGAAACGACAAGGGATATCCTGTATGTAACCGGTACCGATCAGGAGGGCGAAACATTACACTTTTTCGTCAATCATTGGACTTCCCGCACCGGTGATTCAGGAGAATCTGAGTTCAAAAGGATCTTTGCCGCTGTGGCTCTCAGGAAAGAAATTGATGCACTGATGAACAGTGACCCAAAGGCAAAAATTGTGATCATGGGGAACTTAAATGATGAACCTACGAACAGGAGTATTTATGAAATGCTTCTTTCCAATAATAAGCGTAAGAATTTCTCTTACAGGGAGTTGTACAACCTGATGTATGATATGCACAACACGACAGGTACAGGTACTTATTATAATCAGGGAAGATGGACCATGCTTGACCAGATCATTATTTCCCGGCCATTGCTGAGCGACAGGTCAGGGCTTCATACCGATTATGAGGGAGGGAAAATCCTGAAAGAGGAATGGATGCTCAACCAGGATAAAGAATCAGGAGAATTTATCCCGAATCCCACATATATAGTAACAGAATACAAGGGAGGTTTCAGTGATCATCTGCCGGTTTATGTAACGTTGGTCAAAGAATAGGCTGAGGGAGCATGGTTCCTGGATTTTCCACGACAAGGAAAGTACTATGTCATCCCGACGAGCGAAGCGAGGAGGGAACTCGTTATCGATTATGGTAACCAAAAATTCGGAGTGCTACAATAAACATTATTTTGCAGGAGCTGACGAGGTCCCTCAGTCGCTTCGCTCCTTCGGGATGACATCAATTCTGATTACGATGATGTATATTTAATTAATTATTGAGGCACTATTGAATTAACTATTGCAGCATTACCGAATTAACTATGCAAAAATCGAGTCGATGGAATTTCAGTTAACATCTGACTATCAGCCAACAGGTGATCAGCCTGAAGCCATTCAGCAGCTGACAGAGGGGATATTGAACCAGGATAAATACCAGATCCTTTTAGGTGTTACAGGTTCGGGAAAGACTTTTACGATTGCCAATGTTATTCAGCAGGTTCAGCGCCCAACTCTGGTCTTGAGTCATAATAAGACCCTTGCAGCGCAACTTTATGGTGAATTCAAACAGTTTTTTCCGAAAAATGCGGTGGAATATTTTGTGTCTTATTATGATTACTACCAGCCTGAAGCATACATTCCCGTAACGGATACGTATATTGAAAAGGATCTTTCGATTAATGATGAGATTGAGAAACTCCGTCTCAGCACCACATCTTCACTTTTATCGGGAAGGCGTGATGTGATCGTGGTCTCGTCTGTATCATGCCTGTATGGTATTGGCAACCCGGAAGATTTTTATTCCAATACATTACATATTGAAACCGGACAAGTCATCAGCCGTAACCAGTTCCTCAGAAATCTTGTCGACAGTATGTATTCGCGAGCTGAGATTGACTTTAAGATGGGAACATTTCGTGTTCGGGGCGACAGTGTTGATATTTATCTTGCATACAATGACCTTGGCTACAGGATTATTTTCTGGGGTGATGAAATTGAAGCAATTGAATCTTTTGACCCTGTTAACGGGAATACAATTGACAAGCTTGATGCTGTCATGATTTATCCGGCAAATATTTTTGTCACAACAAAATACCGGCTTAAATCGGCCATTGAGCAAATAGAGCAGGATTTGATCAAACAGATTGATTTTTTCAGGGACCTGGGAAAAGAGGTTGAGGCAAAAAGAATCGAGGAACGGGTAAATTACGATATTGAGATGATTAAGGAACTAGGCCATTGTCCGGGAATTGAAAACTATTCAAGGTATTTTGATGGCAGGGCCCCGGGTACACGACCATTCTGTCTGCTGGATTATTTCCCTGATGATTTCCTTATGATTGTTGATGAGAGCCATGCTAGTATCCCACAAATCAGGGCAATGTATGGTGGCGACCACTCGCGGAAACAAACACTCGTTGAATACGGGTTCAGGTTACCGGCTGCCATTGATAACAGGCCCCTGAAGTTTGAGGAATATGAAGACATGATCAACCAGGTAATTTTTGTCAGCGCCACACCCGCTGATTACGAGCTTGCTAAGTGTGACGGGATTATTACCGAACAGGTGATCCGTCCTACAGGATTACTTGATCCTGTGATTGAAGTAAGACCCAGCCTGAACCAGATCGATCATCTACTTGGCGAGATCCATGAACGTACAGGGAGAGATGAACGGATGCTCGTAACTACCCTTACTAAAAGGATGGCCGAGGAACTCACCAAATATCTTCTAAAACTGAATATCAGATGCCGTTATATTCATTCTGATATTGATACCCTTGAACGTGTTGAGATCATTGAAGGGCTGCGGAAAGGTACTTTTGATGTGTTAGTTGGGATAAACCTGCTGAGGGAAGGATTGGATCTGCCTGAAGTATCACTTGTAGCCATTATCGATGCAGATAAGGAAGGATTTCTGAGATCGGAGAAATCTCTTACACAGACAGCTGGCCGGGCTGCCAGAAACCTGAATGGCAAAGTGATCATGTATGCTGATACCGTTACACATTCCATGCAGAAAACCATTGATGAAACAAACAGGAGAAGGGAAAAACAACTGAAATATAATGCCGAAAACAATATTACACCACAACAGATTGTCAAAGCTTCGAAAAATATTATGGGATTACCCGTTGACCAGATCTCACGTCCCACCTATTATGCTGAACCTGAGGAGGTGAATATTGCTGCTGATCCGCTGATACAATACATGGACGCTTCAGCTATCAGGAAAACAATAGATAAAACACGCAGAGCTATGGAACAGGCAGCAAAAAAACTGGATTTTATCGAAGCTGCCCGGCTGAGAGATGAGTTATATGCCTTGCAGGAAATACTAAATAAGAAATAACAGAATAATGAAATAATAGTATAAGTCGCAAAGTTGCTACTAAAGAAGGCTAAGGCTAAGGCTAAGGTAGTGTGAAGGTGTGTTAGTGTGTAAGTTTACAAGTTATAAGGTACTGAGTACAGAGTACAGGTTACAGGGAACAAGGTTTTGTGGATTTAGAGTAAAGTGTATGAAGTTCTGCCGGTTGTTAACCGGCAGCTATAGTAAACCAAGGTGTAATAGTAAACCCGGTTGTTAACCGGGGTAAATGATTGCAGGATCGCTAGGTCGCAAAGTCGCAGGATTACAGGGATTTGCAGATTTGTATTTGTGTGAAGGTGCTAACGCGGGAAGGTGTGAAAGTTATGCCGCCTGCAAGCCCAGGCAGGATTGCAATCCGGCAGACCGAAACCTCATGAATGATATAGTAAACCCGGTTGTTAACCGGGGAAATGATTGCAGGATCGCTAGGTCGCAGTGTCGCAAAATATAAAACCCCCTGAAAGGGGGTCAAACAGCTGGAACAAAATGTCCCTTTAATAACTCCATACTAATAGAATAGAAATTATCCCAGATACGACTTCAGTAATTTACTCCTGGAGGTATGCCTGAGCCTTCTGATAGCCTTTTCCTTGATCTGTCTGACTCTTTCCCTGGTTAGTCCGAATTGTTCACCAATCTCTTCCAGGGTCATCTCCTGCACACCTATTCCAAAGAATAACTTTATAATATCTCTTTCACGCTCCGTTAATGTAGCCAGTGCCCTGTCTATTTCTCTGGAAAGGGATTCATTTAACAGGCTCTTATCAGCATTCGGAGAGTCATTGTTGGTCAGGATGTCGAGCAGGCTGTTATCTTCTCCATCAACGAAAGGTGCATCAACGGATACATGCCTGCCGGATACTTTCAGGGTATCTGAAACCTTTTCCTTTGGAAGATCAAGAATATCAGCAAGTTCCTCAGGTGACGGCGTTCTTTCATATTCCTGTTCAAATTTAGAAAAGGCCTTATTTATCTTATTAAGTGATCCTACCTGGTTAAGCGGCAAACGGACGATACGAGATTGTTCAGCAAGAGCCTGGAGTATGGATTGCCTGATCCACCAGACTGCATAGGAGATAAATTTAAATCCCCTGGTCTCATCAAATTTTTCAGCAGCCTTGATCAATCCCAGGTTTCCTTCGTTGATCAGGTCTGGCAGGCTGAGTCCCTGGTTCTGGTACTGTTTGGCAACCGAGACAACAAACCGCAGGTTTGCTCTGGTCAACTTCTCCACGGCATCACGATCACCCTTCTTTATCCTCTGTGCAAGCTCAACTTCCTCTTCTACCGTGATCAGATCTTCCTTCCCGATTTCCTGTAAGTATTTATCTAATGATGCACTTTCCCTGTTAGTAATTGACTTCGTGATCTTTAACTGTCTCATTTTCTCTCCTCAAAAATTTCTGCGAAAGTATACTATTTATTAACTCGTGTCAAGTAATATAACGATTTTTTAACAACAAAAAGATCTTCAAATGCAAATCTTTTCTTTCAGCCGGGTTAAATGTTCCAATTTTAAAGGCGTATAGCGTAATAGGCGATCAGGCCTTCAGGATAGATCCCTTCAATATAAATTCCTCCTTCTGCCTTCTTAATAATATCATTTAACTCGTCGGAATCTTTAACGGATTTATTATTGATCTGAGTGATGATGAATCCTTCGCGTATTCCAGCATTCCTGAATTTCCCAGAGGATACGGTTATCACTTTCACACCCTCTTTGATGCCAAGTTTTTGTTTCTCCAGGTCCGTAACTTCTCCAAAAGTAGCACCCAGCACAGAAATGGTTTGTTCTTTCTGGATTAAACCTGTACCCCCCTCGGGATTGCGGAGTATAACATTTAACTGCCGTTCCTTATTTTTACGAACTATTGTGACTGTTATTTTGTCATTCGGGCGATAACGGCTGACCTGCTCCTGAAGTTCAGATGCAGTGTTAATCCTTACTCCATTAATTGCCGTAATCACATCCCCAAGTTCAATACCTGCCTCAATGGCAGCGCTGTTCTGACGAAGCCCTGTCACCAGAACGCCTTCTATCCGGGAAATATTGTACTCCTTTGCATTTTCTGCAGTAACGTCCGTGATAGTAACACCCAGTATAGCTCTTTGGACAGTTCCATATTCGATGATATCATCCACAACTTTGTGAACAATACTTACCGGTATTGCGAACGAATAGCCACTGAATGCCCCGGTTCTTGAAGCAATGGCTGCATTGATACCGACCAGTTCTCCGCGCGTATTAACCAGTGCTCCTCCACTATTGCCTGGATTAACAGCAGCATCTGTCTGAATAAATGCTTCAATGGCCAGTTCCCCAAGAATATTTATATTTCTGGCTTTCGCACTCACGATGCCAGCTGTCACAGTTGAAGTAAGGTTATATGGATTACCGATAGCCAGCACCCACTCCCCCAGCCTGAGCTCACCCGAATTTCCATAGACAAGGAAAGGTAAACCAGCACTCTTGATTTTTAATACAGCAAGGTCTGTTGTTGGATCAGTTCCGATAATCTCAGCATCAAAAGTCCGCCTGTCATTTAAAACCACTTCGACAGCCTGTGAACCCTCAATTACATGATTATTTGTGACAATATATCCGTCAGAAGAGATTATCACACCGGATCCATAACCCACAACTGGCTCCGGGTCACTGTATCGATAACCGAAAAAGAAATCATACAAAGGATTCCCTGTACCTTCCCTGAGCACTTTGGTCTTTACATGTACAACAGCATCAACAGCTCTTTCAGCCGCTAATGTGAAATCAGAAGGTGCTGCATCAGCATCTCCTGGTAAATTGACATATCTAACAGCAGGTTTTTCCTGTACAATAATTGCCGGTTCTTTCTGATCAAGCATTGCATATAATATCAATGCAATCAATCCTCCAATGATTGCAATGAATACCGATCCTAAAACTTGCCTGGCTTTCATCTCTGTCTTTTTAATAAAAATTGTATTATAATTATAAATTTTTCTTGTTTCCTGTATATAAAGACGTAAAATCTGAAATCAGTAACAGGAAATAATTCAAAACATGGTCTTGATTCCTGTATCTGTCTTTATTTTAACCAACTCATTGTATTTAACAAATATCCCCGGATTTTGTTTATTTCAAAAACTGTGCCCTTATACACTGAATTCTACAAAATTACGAAATCATAACGAGTCATTCCTTCAATATGTTACAAATAGTTTATAATTTTAAGAAAAATTAACAGATTCCCCATGGTTACGCATTTTCATAAATATCATGGCACAGGTAATGATTTTATTATGATGGATGCCAGGAACAGTAATTTTGTTGCGCCTGACCCTGACATTATTGCATGGCTCTGTAACAGAAGGCTGGGTATAGGAGCAGACGGACTTGTTACAATCCATTCACATAAAAACCTCGATTTTTTGATGAAATATTACAATTCAGACGGAATTGAAGGTTCATTATGCGGAAATGCCGGCAGATGTGCTATGGTGTATGCGAACAGGTTGGGTATCGTTAAACAAACCGCCAGATTCGAGGCTTATGACGGTATTCATGAAAGCTTGATCAATCCTGATAAGACTGTAAAACTGACAATGCTCCCCGTATCAAATGTCAGATATTTTAATGATCATTATGAGCTTAATACAGGATCACCACATTATGTTAAATTTCTTGATTCAGTCGAAAAAATGGATGCCAGGTCAGAAGGTGCCGCTATTCGTTACAGTCATCAATACCAAAAAGAAGGAATTAATGTGAATTTTGTATCCGCATATAAGGATGGTATTTACGTACGTACTTATGAGAGAGGTGTGGAAGATGAAACCCTATCCTGTGGAACGGGAAATATTGCATCTGCCATATGTGCAGCTATACATACAAAATCTAACAAACGCATATATACTGTTTACACACGTGGTGGAATACTCCGTGTATCATTCGACAGAACAGGGGAAGAGCATTTTGAAAATATAACCCTGGAAGGACCCGTGAAGTTCGTCTATGAGGGAGATGTTGAAGTTTAGGAAAGAGTAGGGAGCAGGGAGCAGGGAGTAGGGAGTAGGGAGTAGGGAGTAGGGAGCAGGGAGTAACTCCAGTACCTATGATAAAAGCAAAGGAGTAAAGACCTGTTGCCAGCCGGACACATTCAGTCACCTGAGGTTTTAAACCAGACCATTTGATCCCGGACCAGCACAGGTATGGAACAGAAATGGAGAAATTGAGCAAAGAATTGAAGGAACGAGGGAGAAAGGGCGAAGGAGCGAGGGAACAAAGGAACGAGGGAGCGAAGGAGCAAAGAAACGAAATAGTGTCAGCAATCCAGAAGTATTACAGCCCACGAATTTATTCGTATGAAAATATGGTAAAAAGATGTAAGAGCGAAGGAGTAAGGGAATTTGAAACACTCTACCCTTCTCACACCCACACCCACAATCCCACACATGCTACCATGCGACAATTGCGACTATTGAAACACTTAAATATATGAAAAAACTACTAACACTGTTATTCCTTTCCATCCCAATAATCTATTCTGTGGTCTTTGCCCAGAACAACGATGAGACCCTGGATGCGCTTAACCGTCGGTTTGAATATCTGAACCACAGGCTTGATCAAATTGAAAAAACCGTCGACGACATTCTCTGGTATCAGAAAGTGGGTGATATAGCATATATAGACAAGGTATATATGGCAGGTCCTCCTTTATGGAAGGAAGAAAATCCCACAGGAATAGGGGCCGGCAATCCTGTTAAATTCTGGTCATATGTATTCATACCCAGGGATCTCGATGCAGCAAAAAAATATCCCCTGATTGTATTTCCCCATGGAGGTGTTCATAGCGATTTTACTACCTATTATACCCATATAATCAGGGAACTGATGGCACAGCAATATATCGTTATTGCAGCTGAGTACAGGGGTAGTACAGGTTATGGCAAAGCACACTATGAAAAGATTGATTATGGTGGGCTGGAGATAGAGGATGTAGATGCCAGCAGGGCCTATATGATAGAAAATTGTGAGCTGGTCGATAAAAACCGCGTTGGGATTATCGGTTGGAGCCACGGAGGACTGATAGCACTGCTGAATATATTTGAACACCCCAAAAATTATCACGTTGCTTATGCTGGTGTACCGGTCAGTGATCTCATAGCCAGGATGGGATATCAGACCCAGGATTACAGGGATCTGTATTCCGCCGATTACCATATTGGTAAAACTGTCAATGAGGATGTGGAAGAATATAAACGCCGTTCACCGGCCTGGAATGCACATAAACTGCAGACACCGTTGCTGATTCATACAAATACAAATGATGAGGATGTCAATGTCCTTGAAGTTGAACACCTGATTAAATCACTCAAAGCAGAGGGGAAAAAGTTTGAATATAAAATCTATGAAGAGATCCCTGGCGGACATTCATTTAACAGGATGGATACCCGAATAGCGCGGGAGATCAGGCTTGAGATTTACAAGTTTCTTGCTAGATATTTAAATCCCGCAAAGCCGTTTAAAAGTTTGGATGAGCTTGAAAAAGCGGCTTACAGGTTTTAAGAGCATGGGGCATGGAGCATGGTAGGAGGGGTAATTAACTTTTTCCTTTTTACTTTTTCCTTGAAATCACTTTCAGTGCTTCTCTCCTGCTAAGTGAGTGTAAAGGATATGAGTTTACAAATTCCAGTACTTTGTCCGGGTCGGTTTTTGAATATTCACGCAGGGCCCAACCAATGGCTTTGCGGATCCAGAAGGTGCTGGATCCTGATAGTTCCCTGATAAATCCAAACAAAAGTGCAGTATCTGTAGTGGATTTATACTTTAACTGAAAGAGAAGGCAGGTCCGCTGCAGCCAAATATTTCCCGATTCCAGCCATTCCCTGGTTTTGGGTTTAATCATGTCAGGATATTTCTTAAAGTAAGGCCCGACCAACCATGCAGCAATACCGTCCACTGTATCCCACCATGATTTATGTATGATCATAAATTCGAGTAACCCGATAAGATCTCTGCCAGGATCATTAATATATTTAAGGAGTATTTCAATGCCAGCATGCTGCCATTCACGTTTTTCCTGTGACCAGCATTCATGAATCACAGCATTCAGATACTTATCACCTGGGAGCCCATGCTTTTTAAGGAATGACTTAATAATTGATCTGAATACAGGTGTTTTTATTCCGTAGAATTCGGATTGTTCCTTCATGTATTTCTTCATCCCCGCTGCAAATACAGGATTCTGAGTGGATTCAAATTCGTGTTGAAGTGGGACTAAATAGGATTGCATGATTGGATTTTTGATGCATAATTACTGACGCAAGTATCAGCAATTATGCATCTATATTAGCATACTTTGCATGGGTTTCGATGAATTCACGTCTGGGGGGTACTTCATCGCCCATGAGCATGGAGAATATTCTGTCAGCTTCTGCAGCACTTTCTATGGTTACCTGGCGGAGTGTACGTTTATCAGGATTCATCGTGGTCTCCCAGAGCTGTTCGGAATTCATCTCACCCAATCCCTTATATCTCTGTACATGTATACTGCTATCGTTTCCAAGCTCTTTGAGAGTTTGTATACGGTCTTCCTCAGTCCAGCAATACTTTTCAAATTTCCCTTTTCTTATAAGATAAAGTGGAGGTGTTGCCACATACAGGTATCCTTCCTTAATAAGTTCCTGCATATATCTGAAGAAAAACGTCATGATGAGGGTGGTGATGTGACTGCCATCCACATCTGCATCTGTCATGATAATTACTTTATGATAACGGAGTCCTTCGAGGTTCAGTGCCTTACTGTCTTCTTCTGTTCCAATGGATACGCCCAGAGCCGTGAAGATATTCTTTATTTCTTCATTCTCGAAGATCTTATGCTGCATGGCTTTTTCAACATTCAGGATTTTACCGCGCAGTGGCATAACGGCCTGAAAATGCCTGTCTCTTCCCTGCTTGGCGGTACCTCCTGCTGAATCTCCCTCCACCAGGTATAATTCTGATATAGAAGGATCCTTTTCAGCACAATCTGCAAGTTTACCCGGCAATCCGGCACCGGACAGAACATTTTTCCTTTGCACCAGCTCCCTGGCTTTCCTGGCAGCATGACGCGCCGTAGCAGCCAAAATAACTTTCTGAACGATCACTTTGGCATCCCTTGGATTTTCTTCCAGGTAATTTGTCAGCATGGTACTGACAGCCTGGTCAACAGCACCCAGTGCATCTGAATTGCCCAGTTTTGTTTTTGTCTGTCCCTCAAACTGGGGTTCCTGTACCTTGATAGAGATGATGGCAGTGAGCCCTTCCCTGAAATCATCACCATTGATATCGAATTTGAGTTTTGCCAGCATGCCTGATTTCTCGGCATAATTTTTAAGTGTCCTGGTGAGTCCACGCCGGAATCCTGCCAGATGAGTTCCCCCCTCAATAGTATTGATATTATTGACATAGGAATGCACATTTTCGCTAAAAGAGGTATTGTATTGCAATGCTATCTCCACCGGCATATCTCCTTTTTCGGTATCGATATAGATAATATTTTCCGTGAGCTTTTCACGTGTTTCATCCAGATAGTGTATAAACTCCTTTAATCCAGTTTCAGAAAAGAATTTCTCACAGCGAAACTGGCCCGGACAGATACCATTTTCACCATAACCATTGTCATTACCATTGTACTCTCTCTCCCTTTTATCAGTAATTGAAAGTTGAATTCCCTTATTCAGGTATGCCAGTTCTTTTAACCGGGATGCAAGAATCTCAAAATTGAAGTCCGTGGTGGTAAAAATTGTATCGTCCGGCATAAATGTGACAATTGTGCCGTTTTTATTGGTCTCTCCCACAACTGTTACATCTTTAAGTGGTTTCCCACGCTCATATTCCTGAACATGGATTTTCCTATCCCTGTGAACCTCAGCCCTTAGTTTTGATGAAAGTGCATTAACGCAGGATACACCCACTCCATGCAATCCCCCTGAGACTTTGTAAGACTCTTTATTGAACTTACCTCCAGCATGCAGCATTGTCATAACAACCTCAAGTGCCGATTTTTTCTCTTTTTCATGAAAATCAATCGGGATGCCCCGTCCATCATCAATAACAGTAACAGATCCATCCTCATTAATGATGACCTCAATATTTTTACAGTACCCGGCAAGTGCTTCATCAATGGCATTATCTATTACTTCATAAACCAGATGGTGTAATCCTTTGGTACTGACATCTCCAATGTACATTGCCGGTCTCTTTCGCACAGCTTCAAGTCCCTCAAGCACCTGTATGCTCTCAGCTGAATATGCCTGGTTGGGGACATTTTCTGAATGATTCATATCAAACAATGTTTTCTCTTCTCTATCCATACTTCATATTTACAGAACATCAAATGTTCAGATTTATACAAATTAAAATCCTTAAATTTTGGGGTGATTTTTTAACCTCTGCAGGTTTATTTCCTTCGCCCTCTTTATTGATGTTTCTGATGTATTTTCCTGATTTTTTTGAATAGTCTCTATAGTTTTGATATTCAACTAATTATATACCAGGTTTCAAGCATCATAATTCTTATGCAAATATAACAAATTTTAGGGACATTTTTAACAAAAACTCCTTAAAATCAGGCACTTTATTAACAGAAAATTAACATTTGAGATATTCATAATTGTAAAAATTCTAATTGCTGTTTAAAACCCATGATTTGAATGTTAAAAAAGTGGTATACTCATTACCCAAACTAACCAGGAACAGGGAACTCCCGAAATGGCAGAAATCTTTGATTTCTTAGCCATTTCGAAGATGCGCGAAAAACATTGGCATCCGCCTCAGGCGGATTGCCTGTTTTTCAGCACAGGAACCAGGAACTAATTACAATGCATAAGTAAACCCAACCAGCATATTAAACCGCATACTCGGGTAATAGAGCCACGGATTCTGATTCATTCCCAGCAGGTTATTTAACTGGATAAATGCTGAAAGTATTTTTGTATAGCGGTACTCCAGGCCAACACTCAGATCAAAGTATCCATCCAGCTTAAGGGGCTCTCCTCCAGGAACAGGATTCCTGGCATAACGTGAACCAACATAATAGATGTTCCCTTTGAGAAGTATTTTATTTTTCAGGTTGTAATCGCCATAAAACATGAGATCAAATGCGGGCTTATGCCACGCATATGGAAGGGTATCAAGATTATATTGATAATAATTGGCCTTCATCAAAAAATTTAATTTATCGATAGGCTTAAAAGTTATCTCACCACTCATACTTATCCTCTCGATATCGTCATACTCAACCAGAAACCTGTTATGAAGAAAATCTGCTGTATCATTGATAAAAAAATACATATGGTCAATAAGGGTATAATCGAAATTCAGCTGATAAGCCAACCTGGATGTGTAATTCCCTTTGATCCCCAGGAATGCATTGATTTTATGGTTTGTATTTTCAACATGCAGACCGGGCATGATATAAATGTTTTCCCTGGCCAGCTGACCAAAATTGTTTTCCTGGACCATACCTTCCACACCAAAATAGGGAATCATAATCTGATCTATAACCTTTATCTGTAGAAACGCTATGGGATGGATGTAAAATTCAGGATCATCCTCATGAATATCCGTCACAAAATTTACTCCGATCCTGTATGCATATTCGGAAGAGGTTTTTGCAAACCATGGATTAATCCTGATAATTGCATTATTCAGAGAATCGATGGAGGCACTTGTGAGGTAATATGAAAAGTCTGCTTTCAGACCAAAAATATTACTCTTAATCACCTTATTCAGATCGGAAGAGAAGCGCGTGGCATGCTCCTGATTTTTAATATGATCATAGGAAAAGCCATAATCAAGCTTCAGGTCCCAGTTCAGGTGCAGGGAATCCTTATGGGTAGAGTGGAACCGTAACTCTGCATCAGCAAATAAATAATTCTGTTTAATCTCTTTTTTATCCAGGACAGTATCAAGGACCGGGTTGTAACCATAAAAATTCAAGCCCATATACTGAGGCGATATATTTCCTGAAAGTTCTGATCTCCTGAATATTTTTTTACCATAAACATGGATAATGTTTTCACTGAATCCTGTTGGGACTTTAAGGTCATTATCAAGCTTAAGCTTTCCGTTGATAGAGTGATGTTTAATATAAATTCCAAATGACTTATCTCTCGATCTGAGTGAATTGATATTCAGTTCAGCAAGTGGAACAAGATAATTGCCTATTCCAAGCCTGAGATAGGACTTATACAATTTTTCAAGTGGTTCACCAACAAGGTTTGCTGCTCTAATCGGTCTTAATATATAATCAGTCTCAAATTTCTTCGGCTGGATGGTATAGTTAAAACGAGGCTCTATGGAGACTGTATCCGCTATGACAGGCAGTATATTTATTTTTTGGACATCCGACAGGGTGGGCTCATAGGGCTTCACTACAACAATCTCCTTATCTATCCTCTCCTGGGCAATACAGGGGATGGAGATGATTAATGCAGTGAAAATGCATATGATATTTTTAAAAATACTCATTCTGTAATCTATTAGTTCCAACTGCCGAAAAACTTTCGGTAGTTACTTTTTCCTTTTATCTTTTATCTTTTATTATGTAAAGCTACCGAATGACATTCGGTAGTTACTTTTATCTTTTTACTTTTATCTTTTATCTTTATTCTTCCCTTATCTCGATATCCATATCTTCTCCGCCAGGCTCTTCCTGCTCAGATTCTTCCATTTGCTGGATTTCTGCTTTCTTCCTCATGGCCAGATCGATAATGCCGTCACTGGTATTTTCATAATACTCGATAATACTTTGAAGTGTCTGCACTGCCTGAAACCGGTCCTCTTTTTCAAGGTACAGGTCAGCCAGCAAAATAAATGCTTTCGCCATCCAGTACTGGTGAGGCGTGTTCATGTCAATAAAATTAAATATCTCATCCTCTGCCTCCTGGTATTGTTTGCGGATATAAAGCAATTCAGCAGTTCTGTACTTTGACTCAGCACCTTCAGGACTCCTTACCTCTTCAGCAATAATTTTAAATTCATCCAGTGCCAGGGCAAACCGGCCTTCTTCGTAAAATGATTTGGCAATTTTAAAGTGTGCTTCCCTGGCCAGCTCTTCTGATACTTTTTCATCCATGAGCACCTGCCTGCCAGCATCAACAGCATTACTGTATTCTTCCAGCCAATAATAACAGCGCATTTTTCCTATCCAGGCATCGGATAAATTGGTCCTGAGTTCAGCAACCTCTTCCAGCATAAGGTAATCTTCGAGTGCTTCAGCATAATTACCAAGATTATAATTTAGCATGGCTGAAGCGGCCAGTGCAGGTTCAGTAAAGATATTATGTGGCCGGCTGATCACCTGTTGGTATGATACGAGTGCTTCCTGATTCTCACCATCCCTGAGGTGGCACTCTGCCTTATAGAAATAAGCCTGGACAAGGAATTTACCATTTCCAAACCTTTCAATATAATTCCCGAAACTCACTTTAGATTTTGCACAATCGCCGGTCATATATACATTTTCAGCCGCAATGTAGGTCAGTGAATCCTGTTCTGTTGCGGATATATCCAGTTGTATCCCGAGACTGTTCACATAATCAAAATATGCATCAACCTGGTTCATATCGACATATACATTTTTGATACCCAGCAGGGCACTATTAGACTCCGGTGTTCCAGGGTAATCTGATATAACCTGTTTGTAATACTTTAGCGACTGATCGTTCTCATCCATATTATAGTAAATCAGGCCCAGCTGAACCAACGCCTTGCTTGCGTATGAACTGTTCGGATGCTCGGAGAGTATTTGCTGGTAAATTGGGATGGACCTCTGTGGTTGCTGAAGGATGAAAAAACTTCTTCCCGTTTCATAGAGAGCGTCAGGGACATATGTAGATGTTTTATAATTATTCAGGATCCCTGATAAAACTGAAATTTTGTCATTATGCCTGCCTAATAATCCGAGGGAAAATCCTTTCTGGAACATGGCATAGTCGACATCAACGAGGCCTGCTCCTGCAGCTTTCT
>LJUQ01000026.1 GCA_001304505.1 Bacteroides sp. SM23_62_1 | reverse complement strand
AAGGAGGGAGAGCTGGTGAACTTCTATGACTATTCGGTTCCAATTCTTGGAGTATTGAAAAGATTGGGACTGAATGCAGAATTTAAAGCTAAAAACAGCATTGTAATCAATGACCTGAAAGTATCCGGCATGGCTGAACATGTACATAAAAACAGAGTATTACACCATGGCACATTATTGTTCAATTCAGATCTGTCAGCTCTCTCGGAAGCACTCAGGGCTGACTCAGGTAAGTATCACGATAGGGCTGTTAAATCAATAAGGAGTGAAACAACCAACATATCTTTTTTCCTCACAAAAAAAATGGGAATTGCTGAACTTGGTAATGAGATTATTAATTATACCATGGATAAGAATGAGGGATCAAAGATTTACTGTTTAACAAACTCAGATCATGAAACCATTCAGCAACTTGTGAAGGATAAATATTCAACATGGGAATGGAATTATGGGTATTCGCCCAATTATGAATTTAAGAGAAAGATTGAAGTTGCAGCGCATGAAATTGAGATTTACTTAAAGGTAAAAAAAGGATTCATAACGGAGATCACATTATCAGTTGATCAATTCGAAGATTCTTTGAGAGACAGGTTGGAGTCAATGTTAATTCAGCAAAAACACGATGAGAATGGGATATATGAAATATTGAAACAGAGTGATTTAAAGAGTCTTTTAAGTCCTGCAGATATCAGGGACTTGACCAGGAGCTTTTTTTGATCGGATTGTACTTTTAATACCATGTAATGTAAGGTTTTTCTATTATAATATTAGTCTTTTTGCTTTTTTCCACCCTCTCTCACACCTCCACCTCCGCCCCTTCAGGGGCGATATTTCAATTCACTCTCACTCTCACACCCCCAACTCCGCCCCTTCAGGGGCGATATTTCAATTCTTCCTTTCTCATCTCCCACCTTTCCACTCCCTTAGCTTTCACCTTAGCCTTAACCTTTTTCTAATTCATATCTATTTCCTTTATTTAACATGTTTTTAAATAACTTTGTATGAACAATTCAGAATGTTGAATGATCACAATCCGCCGCATATTACTGGTATTATTTTCAGCTTTGTACTGGACGTTCTTCGTTCTCTCGTGTATTTTCATGTTTTTGATTGCATTCCTGATCTGGCTCATAACCCTCATACCGGACAGGAAGCTTATAATTTTGCACCGGTTTTCATCCTTATGGGGGTATATGTATATCAGGTTCAATCCACTTTGGCATTGCCGGATATATGGCAGAAACAAAATTAAAAGAGGTCAGACCTATGTGATTATTTCCAATCACCAGTCAATGCTGGATATTCTTGTATTGTACGGGCTTTTCAGGCATTATAAATGGGTGTCAAAAAAAGAAAATTTCAGTATCCCGATCATAGGCTGGTTGATGAGACTGAACCGATACCTGGAGATTGACCGTGGTAAACTGAGCAGCAGTGCAAAACTTATTGCAGAAGCAAGGCAATGTCTTGAACAGGGGAATTCACTGTTGATGTTTCCAGAAGGGACAAGGTATCCTGGTGAAACCCTCGGGCCTTTCAGAGACGGGGCATTCAGGATGGCCCTTGAAAACCATATTGGTATTTTGCCGGTTCTCCTTAAAGGAACTGCCAGTACTATCCCAAAAGGAAGTCTTATCCTGACAGGTAAACAAAAAATTCTTGTTAAAATATTTGATGAAATCCCCTATGAAAGTTTCAGGAACAAGGATCTGAAGGAACTGATCAGAGAGGTGAGAGAGTTTATGATGAGGGAATATGATCGATTGACACACCATGAGGGTATGTTAAAGGAGGTCTAATGCCAGGATAGGATTGTACCGGACTTATTTCGGTGTCCTCAGGTAATTGATAAAAAGATCCTGAAACATGTTCAGGATGACATAAATTCTTATTACGGGATAACCCGGATTAATTATGAGAAAAAACAATACAATTGATAACACCTTTAGTTAAATATAAGATCCTCAGGGAGATGAAATACATCTCTGACCAGCAGGGTATTATGGAGAGGTACCTGCTGGAGCATGAGGGGTGGGATATCCATCTGCAAAAAACACGATCATTCATTTTAAACTGTGTTCGAAAATACGCTCCGCGATCAATCCTGATCATGGGTAGCGGCTGGTTGCTGGATGTGCCTTTGGACGAACTCAGCAGCATGTGTGATCAGATTAATCTGGCTGATATCTGTCATCCTGTCCAGGTTGAAAAAAAAGCCATACAGCATACAAATTGCAACCTTATTACGACAGACCTTACAGGTGGGAGTGTGGAAAGCACTTATACTTTTGTTGAAACATTCAAGAAAACAGGGAAAAGAGAATCACTTCAAAAAATTCCTGTTAATATTCCAACTCTGCCTGAGGGAATAGATTATATGATCTCATTAAACCTCCTTAATCAACTGGATATTTTGCTGGTTGATTACATAAAGAAATTTATTGATTACCCCGAAACAGAAATCAACGACTTCAGAAAAAGGATTCAGGAATCCCATCTGTCAATACTTGAACCGGGCAGATCATGTCTTGTTACTGATGATGAGGAATTGGTTTTTAACAACAAGCATCAGCTGATAGAACGTAAAAAATTGATACATGCACAACTGCCTGTCGGGATAAAAAAACAACGGTGGAAATGGGTATTTGATACGTCAGGGATTTACAATAGGGATAAAATAACGGAATTCTATGTTGTGGCGATTGATATTTAAAAGTTGCAAGTTTCAGGTTACAATACCGAAACACAGGCACTCAGCCTCAGGCTGATGCCTGTGTTTTTCGAGCATCCTCGAAATGGCAAAGAAATCAAAGATTTCTGTCATTTCGGTAGTTGCAATTTACCCGCCTGTCCCAGGCGGTCAGGCAGGTAATTAGATACTCCACTACGCTGGTTTACTGTTATAAGTTACTCTCCTGCTATTCTACTGCCTGAATCAATATATGCTGTTTGTTATTGTGATCCAGCCTGGATCCGTGTATAAGATCCAGAAACTCCTCATCAATAGTGACTTTTGCAAGGGCCTGCTGTTAATACCGTTGTTGAAAAAGAAATTCCGGCTCCTGTCTTCTTTTATTTATATTTGTGCAAATCTCAAAAAGCATGTCGGCACAATACACTGAAGAGCATATTAAAACACTGGACTGGCGGGAACATATCAGGAAGCGGCCAGGAATGTATATTGGAAAACTTGGGGATGGATCATCACGGGATGATGGGATATATGTTCTTTTAAAGG
The DNA here is from genome assembly GCA_001304505.1 of Bacteroides sp. SM23_62_1. GTDB lineage: Bacteria > Bacteroidota > Bacteroidia > Bacteroidales > SM23-62 > LJUQ01. The sequence goes on along the minus strand of LJUQ01000026.1, from coordinate 24,729 downwards.
AAGTCCTGGATAATGCGGTAGATGAATATATGATGGGCTTCGGAAAAACCATCGAGGTAACCATTAATGACCGGCTTGTAAAGGTCAGGGATTATGGCCGGGGAATTCCTCTCGGAAAAGTAGTTGATGTTGCCTCAAAGATGAATACAGGGGCAAAATACGATTCCAAGGCATTCAAAAAATCTGTTGGTTTGAATGGTGTGGGTATTAAAGCTGTCAATGCACTCTCATCCAGCTTCAGGATTGAGTCTTTCAGGGAGGGGAAGGTAAAAATGGCGGAGTTCACCTACGGAGAAATCAGGAAAGATGAAAAGGAGAAAAAATCCGATATGGTTGATGGCACCCTGGTCTGCTTTGTGCCAGACAACAGGATGTTCGGAAAATATCATTTCATTTCGGAGTATGTTGAAGCGCTGGTCAAAAATTATGTTTTTCTGAATGCGGGTCTAACGATTATCCTGAATGGTCAGAAATTTCATTCTCGGAATGGATTGCTGGATCTTCTTGATGAAAACATGGACTCTCCTGGCCTGTATCCTGTCATCCACTTGAAGAATCATGATTTCGAAATGGCCATGACACATGGTAGTCAGTACACCGAAGAATATTTCAGTTATGTCAATGGCCAGCACACCGTCCAGGGAGGCACTCATCTGCTGGCTTTTAAAGAAGCACTGGTAAAAACCATAAGGGAATTCTATAAAAAGGAATTTGACCCTTCCGATATCAGGCAATCGATTGTTGCGGCCATAAGCATTAAGATTGAAGAACCGGTATTTGAGTCCCAGACAAAAACCAAGCTTGGCTCAAAAGATATGGAACCGGGGGGAGTATCCATAAGAAACTTTATACATGATTTTGTAAAGAAAAACCTGGATGATTACCTGCATAAACATCCGGAAATCGCTGACATCCTCCATAAGAAGATAGTTGAATCTGAAAAAGAAAGGAAGGCGATTTCGAATATACAGAAACTTGCACGGGAAAGGGCAAAGAAAGCAAATCTTCATAACAGAAAACTACGTGATTGTAAGGTTCATTATAACTCTGACCATGAGCGCCGGCTTGAATCAACAATATTTATTACTGAAGGAGACTCAGCCAGCGGTTCTATCACTACCTCCAGGGATGTTGAGACCCAGGCGGTCTTCAGCCTGAAAGGTAAACCATTAAATACATATGGCCTGACAAAGAAAATTGTTTATGAGAACGAAGAGTTTAACCTTTTGCAATCGGCACTGAATATTGAAGAAGATCTTGATAATCTCAGGTATAAAAATGTTGTGATTGCGACGGATGCTGATGTTGATGGGATGCATATCAGGTTATTGCTGATCACCTTTTTCCTGCAGTTTTTCCCGGGTCTCATCAGGAATGGTCATCTTTTTATCCTTCAGACCCCGCTGTTCAGGGTACGAAATAAAGAAAAAACAATATACTGCTATAATGAAGATGAAAAACAGCAGGCCATTAAACAATTGGGTGAGAAAGTTGAAATTACGAGGTTCAAAGGTCTGGGGGAAATTTCCCCGGATGAATTCAAGCATTTCATTGGTAAGGATATAAGGCTGGAGCCGGTTACACTCAGTCGTGAAGATGCAATTATCAGTCTGCTGGATTTTTATATGGGGAAAAATACGCCTGAACGACAGGATTTTATTATTGAGAATTTAAGGGTGGAAGATACACTGGTGTAATCAGCCAGGCAAAGTTTTTAAAATCATCCATCCAAATAAAGCGGAATAGCATATGCTCAGGGAGAATTCGCACACAGACCAGAATGACCGGGAAAATCCTGATCTGGATGAACAAAAACATATTCCGGTCCCGGAAGAACAAATAAACTCAGCTATGCCACCGGATGAATTACATAAGGTCATTCATCTTTCAGGCATGTATAAGGATTGGTTTCTGGATTATGCCTCCTATGTGATCCTCGAAAGAGCGGTCCCGCATATCAATGATGGATTGAAACCGGTTCAAAGGCGCATCCTGCATGCCATGAAAAGGCTTGATGACGGGCGGTTTAACAAAGTAGCCAACATCATTGGGCATACCATGCAGTTCCATCCACATGGCGATGCATCTATCGGGGAAGCACTGGTGCAGCTGGGACAAAAAAATCTACTCGTCGAAACACAGGGAAACTGGGGGAATATATTAACAGGTGATGGGGCAGCAGCACCAAGATATATTGAAGCCAGGTTGTCGAAATTTGCCCTCGAAGTGGCTTTCAATCCAAAAACAACCGAATGGAAGCCTTCTTATGATGGAAGAAACAAAGAACCGGTTACCCTCCCTGTTAAGTTCCCACTTCTTCTTGCGCAGGGTGTAGAAGGTATTGCAGTAGGACTGGCTTCAAGAATATTACCACACAATTTTAATGAACTGATCGATGCGGCTATAAACTACCTGAAAGGCAATGATTTTGATATATATCCGGATTTCCCAACAGGTGGATTGGCGGATTTTTCAAGGTATAATGATGGTTCACGCGGGGGATTGGTGAGGATACGTGCAAAAATTGAAAAAGTAGATAAAAAGAACCTCACCATTACTGAAATACCATATGGCAAAACTACCTCCTCCCTGATCGATTCCATTATTAGGGCTAATGACAAGGGTAAGATCAGGATTAAAAAAATTGATGATAATACAGCTGAACAGGTCGAAATCCTCATCCAGCTTGCACCAGGTATGTCACCCGATAAAACAATTGATGCACTATATGCCTTCACAGATTGTGAAATCCCTGTTTCACCAAACTGCTGTGTTATTGAAGATTACAAACCATCTTTCCTTGGCGTCAGTGAAGTATTGAAAAGGAATGTTGACCATACTGTAAACCTTCTGAAAAAAGAGCTGGAAATAAGGCTTGCAGAGCTCCAGGATGAATGGCATTTTTCATCCCTTGAAAAAATATTTATTGAAAAAAGAATATACAGGGACATCGAGGAGTGTGAAACATTTGAAAGTATCATCGAAACCATTGACCAGGGACTCAAACCATACAGAAAGCTATTCAAACGGGATATTACCAGGGATGATATCATAGGTCTGACTGAAATAAAAATCAAACGAATCTCTAAATATGATTCCCTGAAGGCAGATGAGCATATTAAAAATATTGAGGTCGAAATAGAAGAGGTCAAAAATCATCTGGCTAACATTATTCAGTATACCATTAATTACTTCAGGCAAATCAGGAAAAAATATGGTGATGGACAGGAACGGCAAACAGAGATCAGGAATTTTGATACAATAGTAGCTACCAAAGTGGTTGCAACAAACCAGAAGCTTTATGTAAATCGCCGGGAAGGATTTTTTGGAACGGGATTGAAGAAAGAAGAATTTATCTGTGATTGCTCAGACATTGATGATATCATTACTTTCAGAAAGGATGGAACATATATGGTTACAAAGGTTGAGGAAAAAGTGTTCGTCGGTAAGGATATCATTCATATTGCCGTCTTTAAGAAAAACGACAGCCGTACAATTTATAACATCATTTACCAGGATGGAAAAACCGGAAGGGCTATGATGAAACGGTGTGCCATTACAGGAATAACGCGCGATAGGGAATATAATATCACAAAGAACAATAAAAATTCCAAAATCATCTATTTCAGTGCCAATCCAAATGGTGAAGCAGAAGTGGTAAAAGTGTTTCTTAAACCAAAACCAAGACTCAGAATACAGTCCTTTGAAATGGATTTTGGAGACCTTGCCATTAAGGGAAGGGATGCAATAGGAAATACCCTCACAAAACATTCAGTACAGAAAGTTGTAATGAAAGAAAAAGGTGTTTCCACACTTGGCGGAAGAAAGATCTGGTTTGATGAGGATGTCCTCAGGCTGAATGCGGATGGCAGAGGAAAATTCCTGGGAGAATTCATTGGGCATGATAAACTCCTTATTATAACCCGTTCAGGAGCCTACAGGCTGAGCACATTTGACCTTGAAAACCATTTTGAGGATGATTTGCTGATCATTGAAAAATTCAGGGAGGGAAAGGTCTATTCTGCTGTCTATTTGGATGCGGAACAGAATTATTATTATGTTAAAAGATTCTGCCTGGAACCAATAGAAAAACTTACCAGTTTTATCGGAGATCATCCTGATTCAAAACTGATTAAGATTACAGAAGTTGAATATCCCAGGTTTGAAATAAAATTTGGAGGTAAGAATAAGGCTAAACAGCCTGAAATCATTGAAGTAGCAGAATTCATCGGTGTGAAGAGCTACAGGGCAAGGGGAAAGAGACTGACAAAATACCAGGTTGAACTGATCCAGGAGCTGGAGCCGCTAACTAAACCTGAAGGTGAAGAAGTAGAAGAACCATCCGTTCCGGATGAGAATAAAGACATCTCCGCAGAAGATGATCAGCCAAAAATCGAGCAGAAGAAAAATAGTCAGATGAAGCTGGATCTATAAGTATTATATACAACTCATTGAAGCTGTTTCACAGTTTCAATTGAAGGCTTCACGCAGAGCACGCAAAGTTTTCGCAAAAACCGCAAAGTGTTGGTTAACAGATATGTATTCTTTGCAATCATTGCGTGAAATATTAATTGTGATACAGCCTGTATGAGTTATATTCTACCACGATGCGAATCTTTCTTATCGGCTTTATGGGTTCCGGTAAAACCACCGTTGGACAAAAACTTGCCAGAAGATTGGGATATTCATTTATCGATATGGATATGCAGATAGAGAAGGAGAGCAGCATGTCTATAAACCAGATATTTAAGGAGTTAGGGGAAGATGGGTTTCGCAGGCGAGAACATGATCTGCTACTGCGTATCATCAGGATGGATAATGTGGTGGTTTCTACCGGTGGCGGTGTACCATGTTTCGATAATAATATGGAATTGATTAATCAGAATGGAATGTCCATATACCTGAAAATGACACCTGAATCTTTAGTTAAGCGATTAGTTCATTCCCAGTCGAAACGTCCACTGATCCGTGAATTATCATCTGCTGAGCTTCCTGGCTTTGTGAAGACAAAACTTCAGGAAAGGGAGAGCTATTACTTGAAATCAAAAATTATTTATGACGGTTTAGATGTGCAGATCGAAGAAATAGTCCGGATGATCACGAGGGAACCGTTATGAATACTTTTCTGTCTGGTGAGTCAGCCTGAACTCTTTGTCTGGATCAATCTGCAGATATTTTGTCAGAAATCTAACGCCAATATAAAATGGGATTGTGTCGAGAAGTGCTGAGACCATTTTGAAGACATAATTTGAAAGTATCAGGATTAGAAGGGTATGTAATACTGTTTCGCCCGGGTGGATTGTAATAGCCCTGTGGGCAGTAAGATAAGTTATTGAAACAACAGCGACAGAATCAACCATCTGGCTTGTGAGTGTTGAACCGTTATTTCTTAACCAGAGCATTTTACCCTTGGTAATTCTCCTGATTGCATGAAAAAGGTGTACATCAACGAATTGTGCTGTAAGATATGCTATCATTGAAGCCGTTACACTGCTCACTGTCCATTTCCTTATCTGGAAAAAAATCCGTGCAGGATCGTCAATAGCAGGGAGGCCACCGTCAACCAGTTCAGGATGTGGGGGAAGGGAACCACCAAGCCACATAATGAAAATCACCCAGATATTAAGCATAAGACCAACCCACACAACCGTGTTTGCCCTTTTTTTTCCATAAATTTCACTGATGAAGTCTGTACATAGAAAAGTTATGGGATAAGGGAGAACGCCCACAAAAACAACAAAAGGGATCTTCATCCCGGAAATATAGAATGTAAGATCAATCTGGCGCGAAATTCCAAGAATATTCAGGATCGCAAGCGTCCCCAGGAAAAATCCGGATAAAACAATAAATACAACTTCACGTCTTCTTTGAATCTTTTTATCTACTCTGTCATCGAAATCAAACATAAACAATATTGGGATTGTTGGATAATTGAAAAAACCTGTTGCGTGTTCGAACCAACCAGCTTTTTGATTTATAATTTTGAGGCTGTATCAAAACTTCAATATAAGGTTTTCAGCAGCGTATGCCCGACCGGAACAGGTGAGCTTACGCTGCTTTAAAATTCAGTTTTGAGACAGCCCCATAAATATTATTTTAACTACTCCGGTTAACCACACACATTCCTGCAACTAACGTGTTGTGCTATTAAAGATGATAATATTGATAATCAGATTTATATCAGGCTACACCACCGGTACAGCCTGGTATAAAAATTTAGCATTCAATAACATGCATCATTTAATAGCACAACGCCTTTTAAATTAGTAACTAATTATGAATTATTCCGTTTAAACCTGTTGTGCAATATATTGATATAAAACTGTTTTTGATACGAATATAAGCTAAATTTTTATAACAGGTTAAAAATGAAGTGTGAATACATCGTGATTTTTGATGAAACATGATGTGAAATTGAAAAAGAGAATGAACAAGGGGGATCATTGAATTTTTATATAAATACAACGAAACTCATCCGCATATAAATTTAAATATCAACATCATTGGTATAACTAAAGAAACAAAATTGCCAGATTTTTCCTATATTACAGGATTTTATGAAGATTATTAGCTTAACAGGCTGTTTATACTAACCTTTTATAAATGGCAAAAGGAATATATAAAGCCTTAAATATTGAAACAGGAGAAGAGACCAGCGTACTTCTTTTAATCCTGCAATCCATTTTTCTCGGCACCTTCTACGGCACCTTTGATATCAGTGCCCACGCCCTGTTTCTTGGTATTTTTGAACCGGAAATGATTCCAAAAGCATACATTATCTCAGGTGTTGTGGGAATCATTATGACCTCTATTTATTCCAGGTTACAGGCAAGAATGAAATTTTCAACCTTTGCCGGATTGAATCTCATCCTGGTTGCCATTCTTACAATTCTCATGCGTGCAGGTTATATGGTAACGGACAGTCAATGGCATACATTTCTTGTTTTTGTAATGATGGGGCCGTTGAATATTATTGCCCTGCTGGGATTCTGGGGTACTGTTGGCAGGATTTTCACATTGAGGCAGGGGAAAAGACTTTTCGGACTTATTGATACCGGTCAGATTGTTGGTATTATTCTCTCAAGCTATGCCGTACCTCTTCTACTGTCATTAAAATTTGCAACAAAGGATCTGTTATTCATCAGTTCGGCCAGTATTTTCATAGCTTTTTTTGTTCAGCTGATTATCAGTAGCAAAGTCAAGATTGAACGCAAGCAGGAGGATACTGTTCAGGCTGCAAAGCAAGATACAGGTTTCTTTTCCCTGTTCAGGAGCCGGTATATTACATTGATGTCATTCTTTGTAGTATTCCTGGTAATAGTGGCATTTTTTGTGCATTATTCTTTCCTTGCGGTAACCAAGGAAAAATATCCTGTCAATATTGATCTTGCTGCTTTCCTTGGTTATTTCACCGGTACGCTGATGATTTTCAGCCTGCTGATCAAGACTTTTGTCTACGGGAGGTTATTGAAGACATATGGCCTCCGTCTGGCCCTGGTGATTTCTCCCATACTCATTTTATTCTTCACTGTCATTGCAGCATTTGTAGGTGGATTTTTCGGGTATACCGCTGCTGCAGCCAGTTTTACCTTTTTCTTCCTGATCATATCTGTCAGCAAGCTTTTTGCAAAATCGCTTCAGGATTCTATTGTAGCTCCTTCTTTGAAGATTCTGTATCAATCGCTTGACGCCCGTATCCGGTTTAATGTACAGGCCAGTGTCGACGGAACAATCAATGAAATCTCGGCACTCTCTTCAGGTCTCATCCTGTTCGGAATCGGTTCACTGGCATTCCTTGGACTTATTCACTTCACTTATGTTCTGATTTTTGTTCTGGTGATATGGACATATATCTCATTCCGTCTGTACAGGGCCTACCAGAAATCATTGAATGATTCGCTTGCACGATATCAGGAAGCAGATATTGTTACAGGGATAATGAGGACCACCGACATTATTCGTAAAGAGTGTTCAAAGGGGCCGGAAATAAATATCCTGAATGGAATAAAAATTTCTGAATTAATCGACCTGAAGAGCTTTAAAGAAGCCATTATTCAATGTCTTGGAAATACCAGCAAAGTAGTACAGAAATTTTCAATCAATAAAATTAAGGAACACAGACTCAGAGAATTAATAGCCGAGATTGAAAAAAACTCAAAAATGATATCAGGTGACCGGAATATTATAAGATCTCTTGTTGAATATTTAACCGGTTCATCCATACCGGATCTTTCAGAGGGAGGAATAGCCCTCATGGTAAAATCGGCCAGGGCAGAAGACAGGATCAAGGTTGCTAAATTCCTTCTTGAAAAAGATACCTTTAACCATCTGCCAACATTAAATACCCTCCTTCGGGATAATGATCCTGATGTAAGAATTGCAGCGATTCAGGTTGCAGCACACCATCAGGTTTTTGAGACCATTCCGGTACTCATTGACCATTTATCAACAAGGTATTACAGATTTGCTTATGATGCTTTGCTTCAGATGGGAGATAATGCCATTGATAGCCTGGAAAATGCATTTTACAGGACAGGCGTCAGTGATCAGGCATTGATCAGGATTACAAGGATTATGGGCCAGCTTCATACTTCCGGGGCCGATGTGTACCTGATAAATAAGATTAATCACCATAACCGTCGGATTGCCTTACAGGCTATTGATTCGCTCAGGGAAAAAGAATACAGGGCGGATGACCAGGGAATTCAGAAGATTATACAGGCATCACGACTCGTTCTCGCCCTGCTGGCCTGGAAGTTAGCTGCACAGTATACCATACGTGAGAACGAAATGGGTCCTTACCTTGAAAAAGCAATCGATGAAGAGATCAGCTCTGATTTCGACCAGTTGTTTTTCCTGCTTTCTCTGGCGTATGATCCAAAATCTATTTATCATATAAGGGAAAATTTAGAGACCGGAACAAGTGAAAGTATCGGATTTGCCATTGAGCTTCTCGACTTGTTTGTGGCAGAAGAATTAAAGCCGGTTCTTTTCCCTGTTCTTGAAGATACCGCCCCCCTTGAAAAAATAAGGCAACTCCAGGTTGAATTCCCGGTAGAAATCCTTGCACCCTACGACCTTGTCATTGCCCTGATAAACAGGGATCCAAATTATATCAATCCATACACAAAAGCCTGTGCAATATTGACGCTTGACTACCTGGAGGATATTAAGGTATCTAATGATCTGATCGCACAGATATTTAATCAGGATCATTTGCACAGTCAGCTCGCTGCCTGGAAATTATACAGGATGGATAAGGATGTTTTTGAATCCGTTACTGAACGGCTGGATACAGAAAGGAAAGAACTTCTCAGCCACCAGATGGAGATAATCAGTGAAAATGATCTGGATCTCATCATTAATAAAGTTTTCTTTCTTGAGAAGATACAGCATTTTAACCATCTGGCTGGTACAGAACTTCTTCCGCTTGCCAGATTAATGGAAAGAAAGAACATACAGGAAAAGCAACTGATTGCCCTGAATTCAGATTCAGGGGAAAAAATAATTGCATTCATTGTTACAGGGAAACTGTCTCTGCTCTGGAACAATAAAGATATCGCCACCCTGACTGAATACGATATCGCCGGAGTCATGCCTTATCTGTTCAATGAATCAGACAGGTTTGATCTCAGGGCAGATTCTAAAGCTATGCTCATGACTATGAAAGAGGAATTATTCAGTGAATTGATGTTCGATCAGGACAGGCTGGCATTGGCCGTTTATCATTGGATGAATGATCAGTCAGGCAAACATAAGGATATCATAAATGAAAGTATCAATCTCGTTTCCTAATAAGTGACGCAGCATGACAATCTGAATAAACAACAGACCACAATTTTCAGACAGCTTATTTTCAATGTGGTTTTTCCGGCAATTATTGCACTGGTTGTCCTTGGTATATTGAATTATCAGAATACGAAAAAAATACTGGTCAATTCCAATGCTGAGAAAAACAGGATTATTTATGATGAAATTACCAGTATCCATGAACTTCAGGATGTGACACTGGAAATCCTGGAAGATCAGCTTAATAAAAGAATGGAAGAAATCAGTAACAGGCTCATCAGTGAATATTTTGTGAATACCGGTAACATTGAAACAGTTAATTTGGATGATATTCGCCTGGGAATAGGTATGAATCCGGAGTTTGAAGATATTTATATCATCAACAGGAATGGTATTGTCATCAATACAACTTTTGAGAAAGACAAAAACCTGAACATTTTTGATTTCGGGATCGAGCATCAGAATCTTCTGCTGCAGATATTCGAGAGTGGTAAATATGTTAGTGAAAGATTCGCAATTGAAAGCAATACAAAGAGACTTAAGAAATTTACATATCAGCCTAGTCTGGATGGGAAATATATTGTTGAACTGGGAATTTATTCGTCAAAAGCTGATGAAGTCACCGAATTCATTAAAAACAGGATCAATGATCTGGAGGGGCAGCATGGTGGGATTCTATCTGTTGATTTATTTATTGGGATTGACCATCCTTTTTCCCTGAACAGTGATGCAGAATTGAATCCGGACCACCTGGAAACCTACAGGAAAGTAATTGAAGATCAACAGGAAGCGAATATCAGGGAAAAAGAGGGTAAAGTCTGGATTGATTATCATTATATCTACTTATCCAGAAAAAAATCTGATCTCTATAAAGGATCCGTAATACAGATGATCGCAGATTACTCGAATGAAAGGAGGATGCTCAGAGTTGAACTGATGAAATTCATTCTGATCTTTGGAATTACGCTCCTTATTGTTGTTATACTGCTTTACCAGAAAACAAAGGTTATTACCGATCCCATTAAAAGACTTGTCCAGAAAGTAAACAGAATTACGGATGGGCATTTAAATGAAAGGGCAGATGTTGTTGGGAACAACGAGATCACCAGATTATCCGAGAAATTTAATGTGATGATTGAGCAGCTGGAGAGTTATACAAATGATCTTGAACAGAAAGTTAAGGAGAGAACAGCTGAAATAGAGCAGCAGAAGGAAGAAATAGCAGCTCAGAGAGACTCCCTTGAGGAACAACGTAATATGCTTTCTGAGGCAAATGCAAACCTGGCTCATGCATATAAGGAAATTGAAGAACAAAAACGTCACATCGAAGATAGTATACACTATGCCAAACGTATTCAAACAGCTATTCTTCCTCCGGATGAATATGTCAGCAGCCTGTTGCCTGATTATTTTATTTTTTATCTGCCAAAGGATATTGTGAGTGGAGACTTTTACTGGGTGAACAAGAAGGATGGCAGGGTATACGTTGCTGCTGTTGACTGTACCGGTCATGGAGTACCCGGAGCATTTATGTCAATTGTTGGCCATGACCAGCTTGATTATTCAGTCAATGTAGTGGGAGCAAGAACACCGGCTGAAATCCTGAATGCTTTGAACAAAGGTGTTACAGGCACCTTAAGGCAGTCAAGGATCGAGGTAACGGTTAAAGATGGGATGGATATAGCACTTTGCAGCATCGATTTTGAAAAGAATAAACTGGAGTATGCAGGAGCATTCAATCCACTTTACCTGTTCAGAGATCATGAATTGATCCACTATGATGCAGATAAATTTCCTGTTGGAGCATTTATTGGTGAGGAATTGCAGCACTTTACCAACAATTCTGTTGAAGTGAAGAAAGGGGATATGATTTTTATTTTTTCAGATGGTTATGCCGATCAATTTGGCGGACCGAAACATAAGAAATTTATGATCAAACGGTTCAGGGAACTGCTGTCTGAAATTCATTCTTTACCCTCTGCCAAACAAAAAGAAATACTTGAAAAAAGATTCCATGATTGGAAAAAAGATTTACAGCAGGTGGATGATATTCTGGTTATTGGAATAAGAATATGATACTGAAGGATTTTAAATCCTGTCAAATTGGATATGCTGACGTTTTTTTTGTCCCGGCTAAAAGCCGGGCTCTACAAGCGTTATTAAAAGGGCATATCAGCCGATTAAAAATCGGCAAACCATATATTTAACTGGTGGTTCGACTTTTAATCGAACCATGATGATCAGGAAATTAATGTAGAATCCGGCTTTTAGTCGGGACAAAAAATACCTGGTCTGTAGAATTGCGTTAGGATGTAAATAAAATATTTTTCTACCTATCATGGCTGAAAAGATTATTATCTGTCTGATCCTGCCAGGATCCGGAGATCCGGTTGATCAGGAAACAGAGAACTGGATAACGGAATTCAGTAAAAACCTTGATTTCTTACTGGAACGGTTTACAAAAACCAAATCGGAACTAAGGATCGTTACAGAAAAAGATCAGAATAAGGGGGAGCTATGGAAAAATGCAGCAGGATATTTGATCTTTATCACAGATACCTTCCTGAAAAATAAGAAGTTCACAGAATTTCTCGCGGCCATACATTCTGAAATACAACCAGGTAAGGAAATTTACCATACCGGTCTGAAAAGAATCTACAGGATTGATCTTTCAGGAATATCCCGGGAAGCTGAACCTGCTTTTCTTCAACATTTACCGGCCTATGAATTTTTTCAGCTTGAAGAAGACAGCAAGAAGAATGTTTATCTTATACCATCCATGAAAAAATACTGGCCAAAGTTTCTTGACCTGATTACAGATCTGAAGATCACGCTTCAGCAGTATCGTTCAGATGAGAAGAGCAGAAAAGGTGAGGAAGTCCTTGTATATCTTGGAATTACTGCTCCTGACCAGGAGGTGAACAGAGATATTATTCGAAGGGAATTGCTTGTTCATGGATACAGGGTTTATCCCGATATTGATCTGAATTTCCCCCTTTCTGAGTTAAAATCATACGTTCAGAAATATGTTGAGAGGTCAAATCTTTCTATTCATCTGGTCGGGAATCATTATGGTATAAACCATCCGGGTGCCAAATCTGATATAACTGAATTACAATTGCAGTATGTGACAGAATACATTGAAACCCTTGAAAAGAACCCTGCTTTATCAGCAAAATCCCGGTTACAGCGTTTCATATGGCTGCCACCTGATATGAAACCTGCCGACGAGGGCCAGGAACAGCTTCTGGCACAGCTCAGGCGCGATATTGAAAAATTGCACCGGACTGATATCATCCAGGTACCACTTGAATTATTTAAAACACTGATCATTTCCAAACTCAGGGAGTCTTTAAAAATAATTTCTGCAGGAGATGAGATTCCAGGAGAGAAAGAAAGACTGGTTTATTTGATCCATGACAAACGGGATGAGAATGATATTCAATCGATTGATAAAGTCATTTCCTCAAAAGGATTTCGGACGGCGAAGATCAAATATGATAATGGTGATCCCAATCTGATCAATATCCACAAAGAGATGCTGATGAGGTGTGATGCGGCCCTGGTATACCATCATTCAGGATCACGGACATGGCTTATGAGCAAATTATCGGATTTGATGAAGGCTCCCGGTCTTGGCAGGGAGAACCCGATGAGGGCTAAAGGTGTGCTGATAACCGGTTCTGATCCTGCTGAAAATATATCTTATCCAAGGGACACTCTTGTCATGAGAGGAAAAGACCCTGTTGGGCAGCTTGGTCCTTTTATTGAAAAACTGAAGTAACGCGATATGACTAAACAGAATTCTGGAAAGAATGTAAACCAGAACAATGCCCCCGGAACATTGGATAATCCATTCCCGGGTCTACGGCCATTCAGTATTGAAGAGAGCCATTTATTCTTTGGCAGAGAAGGTCAGAGCGAAGAAGTTCTCCAGCATCTGTCAGAAAACCGTTTCGTTGCAGTCATTGGAGCATCAGGGAGCGGTAAATCTTCTCTGATGTATTGTGGTCTTGTGCCTATTCTCCATGGTGGATTTATTGCTGAAGCCGGCTCGGACTGGAAAATTATTACTACAAGGCCGGGAAATCAGCCGGTGGATAACCTGGCTATTTCCCTGACGAATGCATTCATCAAAAATAAGGCGGAAGATTATGAAAAAAACTGTAGTGTTATCCAGGCTATCCTGAGAAGAAGTTCACTTGGACTGTCCGATGCCATCTCTCAGCTTGAGCAGCAGGACCAGCAGTCGAATATACTTTTGATGGTTGATCAGTTTGAAGAATTATTCAGGTTCAAAAAAAGCAGGAGAGATGAAATTACCTTCAATGAATCGGAAGCATATGTCAAATTGCTTGTCAGTGCGGTAAGACAAAAAGAAGTGCCCATCTATGTTATTCTGACCATGCGTTCCGATTTTATTGGTGAATGTTCACAATTCCAGGAACTGACGCGGCTGATAAATGAGAGCAATTACCTTATCCCTCAGATGACGCGTGATGACTTCCGGTCTGCCATTACGGGACCTGTTGCTGTTGGAGGTGCTCAGATCGACCCAAACCTGGTACAGCAATTACTTAATGATGTCGGTGATAATCCCGATCAGCTTCCTATCCTGCAGCATGCTTTGATGCGTACCTGGGATTACTGGCTTGACCTGGGCGATATGTCGAGGCCGATCAGTATTTCCGATTATGATGCAGTCGGAAGGATGGAGAAAGCGCTTTCTGAACATGCCAATGAAGCCTTTGAAGAGCTGACGCCACAGGAAAAACAGATCTGTGAAGTTATGTTTAAGACCCTCACAGAAAAAGGAGGGGATATTGTTGGTATCCGTCAACCTACGAGGCTGAAAATCATTGCAGAGATTGCCAGGACAGCCACCGATGAACTGGTCAGGGTGATCGATATTTTCAGGGCTCCGGGCAGATCATTTCTGACACCGGCTCATCATCTCCTGCTTACTGATGATACGGTGATCGATATTTCCCATGAAAGCCTGATGAGGATCTGGGACAAGCTTAAGATATGGGTTGATGAAGAGGCGCAGGCCGTTCAGATGTATAACCGTCTGGCTGAAGCATCCGGACTATTCCAGGCCGGAAAGACAGGACTCTGGAGACCCCCTGACCTGACGCTTGCTTTGAACTGGCAGAAAAAGCAGCAACCCACACTTACCTGGGCCAGCAGGTATAATCCGGCCTTTGAAAGAGCAATTGTTTTTCTCGAAACAAGTGAAAAAGAATTCATTGCCGAAGAAGAAAATAAGATCAGGCTTCAGAAACGACAGCTGCAGCGCACCAGAATATTTGCGATGGTGCTGGGGACAGCTGCGATCATTTCTATCGGCTTGATGTTGTATTCCTTCGTGCTCCGGGAACAGGCTGTAAAAGCACAGAATGAAGCTGAATACCAGCGTGCTGTTGCCGATAGTAATTTCCAGGTAGCCGAGGAGCAAAGACAGATTGCCCTTAGTGCACTTAGCGAAGCTGACCGACAGAGGATTTTAGCAGATAGCAGCGCCCAGGTAGCCATTCTCCAGCGAATGCTGGCAGATTCATCAGCCGAGGTGGCTAACCAGCAGCGCAGAATTGCGGTAAGAAATGAGGCGATGGCCAACGCCCAGGCCGATACTGCCGAACAGAGAAGGGTTGAAGCGGATGCCCAGAGAAAACTGGCTGAAGAGGCAAGGGAGGATGCCTACAGGCGAAGATTGCTCTCTATAGCCCAATCCATGGCAGTTAAATCCCTTCAGGTAGATAATGACACAAACCTCAAATCATTGCTTTCCTACCAGGCTTTTATCTTTAATCAGGAATATGGCGGGAGGGAACATCATGCGGATATTTATGCCGGGCTATACGATGCCAATGAATTTCTAAAAGGCCCATCATGGAATGTTTTCAGAGGGCATAATGATGCAGTCAGATCGATTGTTTTTATCCCGGGAACAAATACATTCTATACCACAGGGAGTGATGGGAAGATATTACAATGGCAACTCAGCGATAAACAGTTCACTGTTGTAGCTGAAAACAATATGGTTAACAGGGTAATGGATGTAAGCAGCGATGGAAAATGGATGGTATGTGGGACAGATGGAGGCGGAATCCAGGTATTTAATATCAATTCTCCCTCTGGTGAACCCAGATTCCTGTCCGGTAGCGATAACCGTATCAGGGCACTGGATTTCCTTCCCGACAATAACCGGCTAATCGCTGCCGGAACCGGTAATGATATCTTTTTATGGAATCTGAGTGCCGGGACCAATCAGTTATTTACTACTGTAACATCACCTGTCCAGGTTCTCACTGTATCTGCAGATGGCAGGTGGGTTGCGGGAGGAACAAGAGATGGCCAGATCATCATCTGGAACCTGAACAATCCGTCGGAGCAGTATCTGTTATTTGAAGAAAGGGGCAACCAGGTACTTGCTTTACACTTTAGTCCGGATGGTAAATGGCTTGCAAGTGGTGACCTGAGAGGTAATGTAAAAATCTGGAATCTTCAGAACAGAACACTTGTCGATAACCTGCGGGGGCACCGTGCCAGGATCACTGATCTGAAATTCAGTCCTGCAGGTGATATCCTGGCTTCCGCAAGCAATGACGGATCGGTAAGGCTCTGGGAAACAGCCGACCTGAATAACCAGCCCATTGTCCTGTCAGGTAATTCCGGGTTTATATTCTCCCTGGCCTTCAGCCCTGATGGCAGCAATATCCTTACAGGCAGCACCGAAGCAAACAGGCTCGTGGCAAGCCCTACCAGGACCAGGTACCTTGCTGGGGAGATTTGTCCTAGGTTAGACCGTAATATGACGGATGAGGAATGGAATACGTTTGTAGGTGCAGATATCCCTTATGAGGAAACCTGTGGCCAAAAAGTTTCCATTGGTATCAAACAAGAATAGCAACACAATGAATAATCCTTATCGAAAAATTTTACGTTTCCTGAGAAGTTATTTCATAACAGGAACATGTTTATCGATCCTTTTTGTTCTTCAACTTCAGTATCTGGTTGCACAGGATGAAGAATGTGCATTCACGCTCAGGGAAGCCGAACAGCTTTATAACCAGGGCCTTATAGAGAATATCCCGCAAATGTTACAATCATGTATAGAGAAGGGGTTTACCAAGGAAGACAGACTATCAGCATATAAACTGATCACTCTGTGCTCATTGTACAATGATGACCAGGATCTTGCTCATGAACAGATGCTCGCCTTCCTGAAAAAATATCCGGAGTATGAACTTACACCAACCGATCCTGAAGAATTCAGGTTCCTTTTTGAGGAGTACAAAACAAGGCCGATATTTGATTATGGGGTGTTTGTCGGAGTTAATTATACCCATGGCATAACAGGTGAGCCATTTTCGCCATTGAACCAGCGTGGTGACAGGCTCAGGTACCGGCCTGATAATATGGGTCTTCAGGTTGGTGGTGTGCTTAATTTCTACATCACTAAAAGTTTACAGGTTGCAGTAGAACCAATGTATACACAGAAACTTTTCAGGCTGGACCATGCCGATGATATTGTAGATCTGTATATAAAACCTGAGCGTTTTGAAAGACAGTCATATGTGGATGTCCCTCTCACTTTTACCTATGACTTTGACCTTGGAAGATTCCGTCCCTATGTTAGAGCCGGCGGACAATTCAGCTACCTCTTTGAAGCTAAAACAAGTCTGGTAACAACATTCGTGAACTCCACGGGTGAACTAATAAAAGAAAATTCGGGTCCGGACCTGGATATGCTGAATTACGAAGGCCAGGCATATCGTAAATTATATAATTATTCAGCTGTTGTCGGAGGAGGGGTGAAATTAAAAATCACCAAAGGATATTTTTACCTGGATACACGATATAATATCGGATTAAATCTTCAGAACACAGGCAACCGTTTTGAGCTGTACGAGCAGATATTTTATTACATGAATACTGACTCAGATTTCAGGCTTAATAATTTCATGGTAACATTCGGATTTGTAAGATCATTCTACAAACCACGCCAAATTATTAAATAACTTATAACAATACCAATTTATCTGAATCATGATCCGCAGAACAAACCTTGTAATATTAATCATAGCCTTATTGATATCATGTCATCAGGATGAGATCAGTGAAGAGCAATCAAAAGCCTTCATTAAATTCTTTGGTAACGGGGATCTGGTTGTGACGGGCATGGACGTCAAACAAACAGCCGATGGTGGTTATGTGGTGCTTGGCAATGCCATCTATGAGGATGAAACGACTGATATATACCTGATCGGCACGGATGAAAACGGCAACAGCCTGGGATGGTCACCAAAACTGATTGGTAATCAGTATAATGATGAAGGGAACAGGATCATTGTTTTAAGTGATGGATTCCTGATTTTTGGCACCACTGACCTCTCCGGGAATGGGCAGACTGATATGTATCTTGTAAAAACCGATCCTGAAGGTAATGTAGTATGGGAAAAAACAATCGGAGGTACAAGCCGTGAGGAAGGATATGATATCCAGGTGACAGCTACAGGCGACCTGATTCTTGCAGGTGTTACGGATGATCCGGTCATTACAACAGGGAATAAAAGTGCATATATGCTGGTAACCAGCAGTGATGCATCAGTAATAAGGAAAAGAGGCACGATCAGCTACCTCGATTTTGAGGCGGAAGCAAGAGCCATCAGAGAAATAACCGGTGGATACATGATTATTGGTACCATCACGAATATGGCTGCTTCATCAAGCGATATTTTGCTTGCAAGATCAAATGAAAGTTTCACAGAGATTTTAGCAAAGACTGCAGGAAGAACAAGGGATGATTTCGGCGAGGACCTTTATATCTCATCCGGTGGTGAAGTTTATATTCTTGGTTCATCGAATAACCCCCAGACAAATATTTCGGAAGTTTATTTCGGACAGTTAGAATCAACGCTGCTTGAAATGACATGGACAAAAATTTTAAGTGAGCCCGGTTTCGGACTGGAAGCCAAGGGCATGGCTTATTCAGACCAGGGATTCTTCGCCATAACCGGTTCCAGGCTGTCAGTTGCTGAACAGGATATGATGTTTCTGAGGCTTGACAATACAGGCCAGGAATTAAACAGAAAGTTTTATGGTGAATCAGGATTTCAGGAAGGGCACGCTATTCACTATACACCTGCCGATAACGGATTTATTATCACAGGCACAAATGATTTCGAAGTTTTCAGCATGGCAGCGATGGTTAAAACAGGGCCGGATGGCAACCTTGACTGATGCGGGAATTACCTCGTAAAAATGCAACCATTGAGCTTTTCAGAGTGTCCAAGAATATATATCCATACATATCATTTTTTCTCACTTTTATAATAATCTGAGTAAATCAAAATACTATGAAGCGGATCGGCATAATTACTTTTACCTTTCTATTGATAATCATATTCTCCGGCCTGAATGCAACTGCACAAACTGCCACTATAACACCAGACAAAACACTCAGAGAACTCTATCTTGATGGTAGTTACCTGGATCTAACCCTGGGTGGTGGTGAAGAATTTGAGGATTATACAACATTGCATCCGGATAGTTTTATCCTGCAGGGAGCACCTCCTGGAGTGGGTATTGATACAATAACCGAAACGGGTCCGACCACCGCCAGGATCCATCTCAGTTATCAATTTTTACTAAATGACTTTGACTCGGATTCAACAAATTTTCACGTCGATATTATAGCTAATGCATTAACTATCAGCAGCAGTGACCTGGCAAGCAATTCCCTGACAATCTATGCAAATACATCTCCTGCGGCAATTCTTAGACCTGATTCTGTACTTACAGAATTAAGACTTGACGTACGTTACGTTACAATAGTACTGTTTGATGAAAGCTTTACAGGGATTGTTCAAAATAATGATCTGCGATTAGATAACGAGCCTGATGGTCTTACTTTTGAAGTTAGCTATCAAGATACCAGGGAAATAAGAGTTAATCTTAATTATAATAATGATACAAAAGACTTTGATGATTCTATAAATTTCAGTATCACAATAACCGATGAAAACAGGTTGGTGACAAGTACTTCAGATTTAACAAGTGATTCAATAACCATAATTGCCAATGTCGAAGTTCCACAGGCTAACCTGACACCCAGTACCACACTATACGAACCATATCTCGATACTCAGCATGTCGATTTGCAACTGGTAGAGGAGAAATTTCTGGATTATTCAACACTCGACGATTCTTATTTTAAATTGAAGGATGCACCTCCCGGCCTGACAATAGGTGGCCTGCCGGTGAAATCACTTCAGAAGGTAAGATTAAACCTTAATTTTTCGGGAGATTTTGATGTTAATTACCCGGATTTTCATGTATGGATTGACAGCAGCAGGCTCCTGCAATCTTCCAATTCTCTTCTGAGCGATAAATTAACTATCAATGCCTGGGTTGAAGATACCAGCGGCACACTGATACCAAGTAGCTCTTTATATGAACCTTACCTTGATACCCAATCTGTTACAATTAAATTTGTGGATGAATGTTTCACTGATTCCACCTTTAATTTGACAAAATCCTATTTTACCCTTCTGGATGCACCCCCGGGATTAACAATCGGCAGTGTTTCAGACAGGAAAACAAAATCTGTCCGCCTGAATCTTAACTTTACAGGTGATTTTGATGTGAATTATCCAAACTTCCATATCAGAATCGATGATGCAAAGCTTTTGCTCGCACAGAGTGACCTTCTTACTGATACAATACCTATAACTGCATTTGTTGAAGATACAAGTGCAACATTAACCGCAAGTGGCGCACTGTTTGAACCTGACCTTGATTCACGATATTTGGAAATAACATTTGTTGATGAATGCTTTATAGATTCATCTACCTCATTAACACCTTCTCATTTTAAACTGCTTGATGGTCCCCCGGGATTAACCATAGAAAGTGTTTCAGACAGAAAAACAAAATCGGTACGACTTAATCTTGCTTTCTCAGGTGATTTTGATACAAATTATCCAGATTTTCATGTCTGGATAGATAGTTCAAAACTCCTCCTGTCAGTTAATTCGGTATTAACAAATATTGTGGCCGTAACAGCTTATGTTGAGAATCCAAAAGCTTTCATAACACCGGATGATGCATTAAATGAACCAGTCTTAGATTCACGACATGTCGAAATAAAACTGTTCGAAGAAAAATTCAACGATTATACTTCACTGACCAAGTCCCATTTTAAATTGCGCAATGGTCCTCCCGGCCTTGTAATTGACGATATTTCAGATAAAGCTGATTCCTCGGTTACTGTACATCTCAACTTCACCGGGGATTTCGATAAGGATTATCCTGATTTTCATATCTGGATCGATGGCACACAACTATTACAATCCTCAGATTCGCTGCTTAGCGACACTGTCGGGATTACCCATGTTTACGAAATGCCTGAATTCTCAATTACGCCGGATCAGCAACTTACAGAACAGAACCTTGATGCCAGATACCTTACGGTTACACTGGTAGAAGACTCATTTATCCTTTTCAGCGGGATCCAGATAAACCATTTTATCCTGAACAATATACCTAATGGGATCTCAATCGGAAGTATAGATTCTATCAGTCCAATCATCATAAGGATTAACCTGAACTTTGCCGGGAATGATTTTGATACAAATTTCACCCAATTCAGTGTGACCATCAATCCGGTTATACTGGTTGAACAAAAAGATTTTCTGACAAGCAATAACAAGCTGACAATTGAAGCCACGGACGAACCCTCCGAACTTCATATGACTGCCGACCAAAAACTGTCGGAGTATAATTTGGACGGACGACAACTGACACTAACCCTGGTTCAGGATACATTTGTCAGTTTTCCTCTTCTATCAACAGATTTCACCCTGAATAAAGGGCCTTTATCGAATTTGATCATTACCGGAGTCACTGAACAAAATTCAAATAGTGCTAAGCTCAACCTCAGTTTCACCTATCAGGATTTTGATACTGACATCACTGGTTTTGATGTCACTGTGAGTGCTGCAAAACTGAAAAAGGGTGCACCTTTGACAACACTTAATGACTCTACCATATATGCCTATGTTGAGGTACCTGTAGCAACGATCATCTCAGATTCTATATTAACCGAATACCGGTTTAATTATAGAATACTTGACTTAAAATTCCATGATGAAAAGTTCCTCAATAAAGGTACACTTGTTAAGGAAGATTTCAACCTCGTCAACAATCCTGCGGGAACCAGCATTAAAAGTATTACAAATGTTGAAGATTCATCATTAACTGTTATTTTGCAAACAGATGGTACTGATTTTGACACATCGTGTACCAATCTGCGGCTATCTATCAGGAAGGAGGTATTACTGCAATCTGAAACTTCTGATCTTCAGTCGAATAGCTTAATCGTGTATCCCAATCATGAGCCGAATATTATTAGCTTAACAATACCAGATCAGACTTATAAGGTTGGAGATATCGTAACGGCAACCATCACACTTGATAATCATGTTGATTCCCTGTTTACGCTCAGGACGGGTAATATCGGGGGATATACAATTGACAGCCTGGTAAGGGACATATCTGATATTGATAAGTACTATGCTTATTTTACAATCAATGAAGGTGGGACGGATCATCCTGCAAACCAGGATATCCCGGTTACTAATTTTCAGCTGGAAGACTGGCTGATCCGGGGGAATATCTGGAATACACCAATCTCGCAATCCAATGACCTGATTGATGCTAATACCCCTGTTGTTGCTTCCATATTGCCATTGGGATCGGGGACGGCAAAAATAGGGGGAAAGGTATTTATTGTTGTATCAGCCGATCAGAAAGGATACAGTGTAGATCCTGCATCACAGATCAATTCTATCCCTGTCAACTCATCTAATATCACAATGGTTGATAACAATAATAGCACCTATTCATTTACATACACCGTTCAGGCTGGTGATCAGGACGTGCCGACCGGTAACCTCCAGGCCAGTTTTGTGTTTTCTGATCTCGCGGGAAATAAAAATGTTGCATTCAGCACCATTTCCGCAAATGAAATCGGTATTGATGCAAATGCACCTGTCATCGATTCAGTCAGGATAACCTCTTCAGATGATACACTTACAATAGGGGAAAACCTGGTCCTGACGATTTACACGGATGAGGATAATTATGAGCTTGATGAAAGCAATACGAAGGTGAACAACACCCCTGCTTCTGAATCTAACATTAATTTTTCAGCTCTCGGCAGTGGGAGATACAATCTCACATACCAGGTAAAAGAAGGAGATCCAATTGTTCCAAAAGGTGCCCTGAGTTTTCAGGTGGTTATGATGGACAGTGTGATGAATAAAACCGGTGCATTTACAACAATTCAAAATAACAATGTTGCTATACTGACTACAAGGCCAACGGTTAACCTTGCCGGAACACAAAAAATCTGTGTTGGATTTCCAGCCACCTTGTATTTATCATTCACCGGGATAGCTCCCTGGAGGATTGAATATACTGACGGGACGAACAGTGATGTGATAGAAAATATCACCGATCAGGAGTATAGTTTCGAAGTCTTACCCACCACACCCGGGTTATATACTTATCTGATCACGCAAGTGGAAGATGCGACCCAGAACACTAACACCGGGACAGGTTCAGCTTTTGTTACGGTGAACAGTCTGCCTGTGGTGGCCATAACCGGTTTAAGAGATGTATTCAGTGTTGAAGAGGAAAAAGTCCCCTTGACCGGCACACCACCGGGAGGTGATTTTATGGGTGTGGGTGTTGTCGATCCGGTGACCTCACCTGAATATTTCAATCCCAACCAGGCAGGGGTTAATGACTCCCCTCATATGATTTACTACAAGTACACGGATGCAAACGGTTGCACCAGTACGGATTCAGCTTTAGTTAATGTCATCAGTGCGGCAGCAGAAATCTTTTTCGGTGGTATCCTGCAGAATACCCGGCAGCTTGCATGCTGGTATGAAAAAGATTTTTTAGTATCGGCAAGAAATACATCGGACAGCCTGGGATATTTCACAACACAACCTTCTTTTGAGGGATTCCTGAGTGATCAATTCGATAATACGGCAATCCTGCACCCATCTGCAATTGATTGGAGCACCCTGGAGGAAACACAGTATATTGATATTATTTATCATTATCCCGATACTATCGGATACCCGTTGACAGACACTTCATCGTTGAAAGTAGAATATTTCATGCCTCCCAGAATTTATACACTGGAAAAATATATTTACTGCAGTAATGAACCGGCATTTGATCTTGAAGGGAATTATCTGACCGGAACATTTACCAAAATACCGGGTGTCACGGGTGATCCGCCCAAGTATTCTTTTAATCCCGGCACAGCAGCGATCGGCATTTCAAAAATCTATTATACCCAGCTGAATGCATCGGGCTGTTTCCTGAAAGATTCAATTGAAATTACGGTGAATCCAACACCAATTTCTGCATTTAACTATCTTGACACATGTATTGACCGTACCACCGGCGGATCCGGAGTAAGATTTGTGAATGCTACTGATACATCGGGCCTTGGATTACTAAGCTGGTTATGGAATTTCGGGGACTTCTTTAATAACACCAGTACCCTGGAAGATCCCACACATTTGTACCAGGTTGGTGGCAGCCGGACCGTCAGCCTTCAGGCAACCACAATTCATGGATGTGTAAATAAAAAGGAACGCGTTATTGTTTTTGGTGACCGGCCGGAATCAGGATTCACATGGCAAACAGAATGTTTTACTACGAGCCCGATTAGTTTTGATGAGGATGTGTTCTCCGAAGATCCCCTGAAGACATACCGGTGGCGACTGTACAACCCGGATGGTTCTCTCCTTCATCAATCTTCGGGGGCCAATCTTGTTTCCATTGAATACCTGTTCCCGCAGCGTGATGAATATCCGGTTGAGTTGGAGGTGGAGACTGAACTGGGATGCA
>LJUQ01000191.1 GCA_001304505.1 Bacteroides sp. SM23_62_1 | reverse complement strand
TTGATCCTCGATTTTTCAGGATCAGGGCCTGGGTGTACAACTTCAGGGCCGATCTCAACGAAGGCATGCAATTGTTTATTGCGAACCTTATTTGAAAGATCCAATCTCTGCTGGTAAGGATCTGTTGTATCCGGCTCGATGATGTCAATATAATAGAAGGGTCTTATCTGTACACCTTTTTCCTGATTATATATCTCTGATTTGTTCCTATTCTCAACAACTTCGGAAAGATATTCAGCCATCACTCTGGAATGATCAATAATAGCAATACGCTTCTCCGACAAATCGACTTTATCCTTGAATATTGCAAAGACTATCAGGCTTCCTCCCATAAAAACAGGGGCCAGGACAAGACCAATAATGAAACCTTTTGTCCGTACAGCTGCGTTGTACTCACGTTTGGCTAAAATGAAAATTTTACGCATTGTTTACTTCCGTTTTTTCAGGATTTGCAATCCTGATAAAAATATCATTCAATGAGGGTTTTGTTACCTCGAATCGTTTAATACGTGACTGTTTCATTATATAACCCAGGATTTCCTGGGTATCAGCATTTTTTGCTATCCTGATCTCCTGGATCTGCCCAAAATCCTTGACCTTATCAATACCTGGTATTTCTT
Organism: Bacteroides sp. SM23_62_1; assembly: GCA_001304505.1. Lineage (GTDB taxonomy): Bacteria > Bacteroidota > Bacteroidia > Bacteroidales > SM23-62 > LJUQ01. The sequence continues at coordinate 15,123 of LJUQ01000191.1, read as the reverse complement.
TCATAGCAGACACACCTTTATCTGTTTGTATCCTGATAGTGTCAGTGCCGTATTCATTCTGGATATCAGTCAATGTACCATCCAGCACCTTCCTTCCCTTATATATCATGAAAATATAATCACACATTTTTTCAGCCATATTCATATCATGGGTGCTAAAAATGATCGTTGCACCCTCCTTCTGTAATTCCAGTACTGCTGATCGGATAATATCTGCATTCACCGGATCAAGTCCGCTGAAGGGTTCGTCAAGGATAATCAGATCGGGCCTGTCGATGATGGTGGCAATAAACTGAAGCTTCTGACTCATTCCCTTGCTCAGTGTTTCAACTTTTTTGCTGGCCCACTCGCTTAGATCAAGCTTCGTTAACCAGTAATTGATTTCATTATTAATATTACTTCCATTTTTCAGTTCACCATGAAATTTAAGCAGGTCTTTTACCTTCATTTTCTTATACATCCCACGTTCTTCAGGCAGATAACCCACATGATCAATCCGGGCTCCAAAATGTTTTTTCCCGAACAGCAATATTTTTCCTTTATCAGGATAAAGAATGTTCATTATCATTCTGATTGTTGTGGTTTTCCCCGAACCATTGGGACCAATAAAACCATAAATACTTCCCTGAGGAACATTCAGAGAAAGGTCATCAACAGCAACAAGTCCGTTAAATCTTTTGGTAATGTTTTGCAGTTCAATAACGTCCATGCATTCAAAATTCAAAATGAAAAATTCAAAATTAAAAATTAGTATGATTATTCAACAAGATAATTAAATATTCAATTTATCATTATCACCTGGCATCTGGTTAACAATCCCTCCAAAGCTGAATATTTTACCCATCAGGAATCATGCCAACCTCTATCAGGCACTGTTATTCAATCAATTAGTTGCTGTTGATACATTTCACGCTGTACGGTATTAATACAGCAGTTGTACATTTTTTGGACACAATTAAGAATTATTTTAGCCTGAAAGATACATTTTCAGGATAAAATGGTTTTCAGGATAAATGAATTTAAATTGCATTGCATATTTTTTTCATATTGTTTAATTGAATTCATCTTATTTTATTAATTTGCCAACTTGTTTTGGATGATGATAAAGAAATTGCAAAAACGCAGAATCATGACAAATACGGGTATTAAAACTTTTTCCAGCTGGCAGCTAACAGCACTTGTATTGTTAAGAGTAGCCATCGGCTGGAATTTTCTTTATGAAGGGTTGGCCAAGCTGACCGATCCTGATTGGACTGCAATGGGCTTTCTGATGGATTCCAAGTGGATCTTTTCAGGTATTTTTCAGGCTATGGCTGCAAACCAGTCCGTTCTGGCTGTTGTTGATTTCCTGAATATCTGGGGATTAATCCTGATTGGGCTTGGATTGATCCTTGGTGTTTTCACGCGGGTTGCTGCTATCTCCGGGGTTGTCCTGCTTGCATTCTATTTCCTCAGCCATCCTCCAATGGCGGGGCTCCGGTACGCCATACCAAGTGAAGGTAATTATCTGATTGTTAACAAAACGCTAATACAACTGATAGCCGTATGGACCCTGTACCTGCTTCCAACCGGCAGGATCATTGGTATTGACCGATTTATTTTTGGACGATCTGGTAACGAATAAACATTTAAGCTTGAAGTTATGACAAAAGAGAATAATGAAAAAAACACAAGTGTTGGGCGAAGGGATATGTTAAAAGGCCTTGCCACTATTCCATTTTTAGGTGCATTACTTTTAGCCTGGTGGAACAAACGCCGCAAAGATCATTTGCTTAATCAGACCATTTTCAATGAATTAAATGTCAGCACCCGACTAACTGAGTCAGAAAAAATTGTTTCAAAAGAACCGAAGCTCAGACTCGGAATTATTGGATTTGGGATACGTGGTGAACAGCTTTTACGCGGGGCAGGTTTTCCTGTCCCTTCCCAGATAGATGAATGGATAGAGGATGCTCAAAATGATCCGACCAATACACGCTATGAAAACTACCTTCAGCAGGAAGATCTTAATATTGAAATAAACGGGGTCTGTGATGTCTATGATGTGAGGGCTGAAAAAGCATTACTGGCATCAGGGAATGGAGACAGGCTGGGAAGTGATGGAAATATCATTCCCAAAGCTAAAAGATACCTGCATTATAAGGATCTTCTGCAGGCTGATGATATCGATGCTGTAATCATTGCCACACCGGACCACTGGCATACAAAGATAGCTATAGATGCAGCAAATGCCGGGAAACATGTCTATGTGGAAAAAGCCATGACAAGAACCATAAAGGAAACATTTGAACTGGTGGATGTGATTAAAAAAAGTGGTATTTGTTTTCAGCTTGGACACCAGGGAAGGCAGACAGCAAGCTATAACAAGGCAAGGGAATTAATCAGCCAGAACATACTTGGTCCTGTTACCCTGGTTGAGGTATCTACAAATCGTAACTCACCAAACGGAGCCTGGGTTTATGATATTGATGAAGAAGCCGGTCCACATAATATCGACTGGGAACAGTTTACGGGCGATGGTCCTGAACGGCCATTCAGCCTTGAAAGATTTTTCCGGTGGAGGTGCTGGTGGGATTACGGCACAGGCTTATCCGGTGACCTGCTTACGCATGAATATGACGCTATGAACCAGATCCTCGACCTGGGTATACCTCACTCTGCAGTAGCTTCAGGAGGAATATATTTTTTTAAGGATGGACGAGAAGTACCTGATACATTCCAGGTAACTTTCGAATATCCAAAAAAGAATCTGACCCTCCTTTACACTGCCACCCTTGCCAGTAACCGTTCCAGGGGTAAAGTAATCATGGGACATGATGCGAACATGGAAGTTGGAGATGTACTGACCGTCTGGGCAGATTATGAATCTACCAGATATAAAGAAATGATTGACAAAGGAATCCTTGAATCAGATACCCCCTTGTTTTCCTATATTCCGGGAAGGAAAAAAGTGGATGCCGTAACTACCGCTACTGAAAAATATTTTGCAGGTAGAGGATTACTTTATACATACAGAAATGGTGTCAGAGTTGACACTACCCATCTTCATATAAAGGAATGGCTCGATTGCATCCGTACAGGACAACAACCCAGCTGTAATATTGACAGGGGATTCGAGGAAGCTATCACCGCACATATGGCAACCCTGGCCTATCGTGAAAACCGGAAAGTATTCTGGGATCCGGAGAAAATGAAAGTAGTATAGGAAGAAGGCTAAGGTTACGAATGAATAGTAAATAGACTTATTGGTGTATTGCTGTGTTGGTGTATGGGTGTGGGTATGGGAATGATTATCTCTTACATGAAGATTAGTAGTCAGTCCCGAAATGGTTGGAATCTTTGATTCCGTTACCATTTCAAGGATCTTCGAATCTCTAAACAATCGCCTTAGGCAGATTGCAGAAATTCGGGATTGCCTATTATCTGTTACCTGCATTATGTTAACCTCGCACGATTCACGGTTCAGACCATCACCTTTTGATTATTGCACCTTACGACATCCGGTGACGATATTATTTCGCTTTTCTCCTTTCGCTATCTGGAGGTTACATAAAAATCATCCTTCTGAAGTCTATAGTTCCCTTACCCAAATATTCCTGAAACTCACAGGATTCGCATGATTCTGAAGCATGAGCGGTTGTTTGAGATCATGTGCCTTATATTCCGGCAAACCGATATACTCCGTTGGCCCCTGGAGAGTTACGTGGTTCTGGACAAGAACACCATTATGCAACAGGGTTAGGGTAGCCGGTGCAAACAGGCTACCATCCTCATTGAACCTCGGAGCCATAAAAATAATATCATAACTCTGCCATTCGCCTGTTGGTTTACAAGCATTTACAAGAGGAGCATATTGCTTGTAAATAGATGCTGTCTGACCGTTTACATAGGTTTTATTGGTGTAACAATCCAGGACCTGAATTTCATATTTTTTCTGCAGGTAAACACCACTGTTGCCGTGGTCCTGACCATCACCGACCACTTCAAATGGTGCTCTCCATTCAATATGCAGCTGAACATCTCCGAACGATTGCTTCGTCTGGATATCCCCAGAACCTGGAATAATGGTAAAACTTCCATCATCTTCAATTTTCCATGGTGCAGGTCCTCCTCCCCTGGTGCTTTCCCAACTGGAGAGATCATTGCCATGAAAAAGGATAATTGCATCTGAAGGAGGTAAGGTACCTTCACCCGGTGTAACTTTGGGAGGAACAGGCTCCCATTTCTCGGTTAATACAGGTCTCCAATCCTGGCAGAATGTCAGGGTTGCCATGATGAAAATGATTGCTAAAGCCGATGACAATTTTTTAATAATGTTATACTTATCCATAGTTTTAAGTTTTTAAAATATTTAAAAATAACTTTCCTAAATAATGATTTATCAATAATCTGGCAATTGATATGGTTCCCTGTATTTCGGCGTGAGCATTTCCGTAGCTTCAGGATCATTCAGTATGGTCTCTGTATCCGGATCATAAACCAGTTTCCTACCGGTTCTGTATGCTATATTCCCCAGATGTGCCCAGATACAGACCCTGTGTCCAATTTCAATGTCAGCTGCGGTTTTTTGTCGGATTTTTATACAAGTGATGAAATTCCGGACATGATTAATGTGAGATTCTCCATCCGACTTGAATTCATCAGGTACTTCCATCCTGAATTTATCTTCATCCTTCTCGGGCAATATTCTCCAGTGTTCCCGGTCGGTCACTAGTGTTCCGTTTGTCCCTACCCAGGATATTCCGTACATCTGGTCATACGGCCCAACCTGTACCCCCCCATTGTGTTCCCAGGTAATAAGGCAGTCGTCCATTTCAAAGAGGACATTCTGGGTATCTGCCATTTCAAGGGCTCTGTCCTTATGTGTAAAAATTCCCCCGGCAGCTACTACTGATTTAGGAAAAGATCTGATATTAAAAGACCAAAGTGGCATGTCGATCAGGTGAACTCCCCAGTCTGTCATCAGTCCACCCCCATAATCCCAGAACATCCGCCACATGCCATGAAATCTTGTTTCGTTAAATGAGCGTTCAGGTGCAGGACCCAGCCACATGTCGAAATCCACCCCTTCAGGTACAGGACTGTCGGGGACTTTTTCCGATCCTGCACCATAATTAAAGTTAGACCAGATATTGACCCTGCCTATCTTTCCCAGCTTGCCGGATTGAATAAAATTCACTGCAGTTTGCCATTCAATCCCGCTGCGCTGTTGTTGACCGACCTGTATAATACGATTATATTTCCGGGCAGCCCTTAACATGATATTGCATTCTGTAACCGAATTGGCCAATGGTTTTTCAACATAAACATCTTTTCCGGCTTCCAGAGCATGTACAACCTGCAGGCAATGCCAGTGATCTGGTGTTGCTATGATCACTGCATCAATGTCATTCCTGTCAAGTAATTCACGATAATCCCTGTACTGATCAGGACGTTTTTCCTGAAATTCCAGGATATCATTTGTTCGTCTTTCAAGGACATTCTGATCAACATCGCATATGGCAGCCAATTCCACTTCGGGTTGTAACAGAAAGTCCTGTGCATCATAAAAACCCATATTCCTGCAGCCAATCAGACCAATGATAAGTTTGTCTGCCGGAGCAATGCTACGTTTCATTGCCAGCAAATCATGAGGAACGATCGGTGTCAAACTAACACCAAAGGCAGTTAATGCTGCCTGTTCGAGAAATTGTCTGCGGGTTATCATTACTAATAAGGATTATCAAATTGTTCTGGTTTATTAATCCATTCAATATACAAAAAAGATAAATCAGAAAAAAATCAAACCCGATTGTTAATCATAGTAATCGGTTCGCGAATCAAGGATAGCAGATAAGGATTGAGGCTAAGGTTGAGACTGAGGCTAAGGTTGAGACTGAGGTTAAGGTTGAGACTGAGGCTAAGGTTGAGACTGAGGCTAAGGTTGAGACTGAGGCTAAGGTTGAGACTGAGGCTGAAGATTAAACCTGCAACCTGCCTACCCGACTGGGAGAGGCGGGCAATTTGTAATTTGCACCATTCTCCCCCGTTAATAACCGGGTTTACTTTGTCACCCTCGGGATATTAGTCTGCCGGATAGCATCCGGCAGAACTTTCACACCTTCCCACTTTTACACGAAGACACATCTATAACCTGCAACTTGTATCTTGTAACATGCAACACGCAATCTGCAACCTGTGTAGTCATTCATCTTACAGTTTTGACCTAATTCCCATATTATTATAATCAGAGGCCTGTAGCGTGTGATTTTTAGGCCGGATATCTGTCAATTTCCAGTTATATTTTCATCCAATGGGAAGAAATCCAACCCAACTTGCGTCTGCCTGTGATTCGTACTATTTAATATAATTCATTCTTAATGACCTGATATACTCCTCTCCTATTTTTAATCTTCCATAATATACACCTGCCGGAAGAGATTCACTTATTCCGGTAAAATCAATCACAATCTCATGGAATCCTTCACAATAACCAGTAAGATCAAGTTTATAAACGAGCTGTCCCAGATCATTATAGATTTCAAAATAATTTTCTTTGCCCAGGTCATCCGGGTGTATAAATAATCTTAAAGTTATGACTGAATAAAACGGATTGGGATAGAAATTATCAATAATTGATCTCTCGGGCAAAGTAATGCCACCTGTTGCGACGAATCCATTTGTAACTGGTTGTCCTCCCTTATAATAATAATCAGCTCTTTCTCCGGGCAAAGCATTATCACTTACACCTTCGGGCAGTGGTAAGGGTTGTTTTACAGTAACAAGATCACCTGAATCGGCGCGCACAATTGAATCAATTGCAATAAAGGAGGTGTATTGTGTCAAGAGGTTATATTTCAATCCTAAATCAACAATCTGTTCTTTATGCTGATTGAAAGCAACCGTATCCCAGCTGTAAATGAATTTGCCATAATCATCCAGGAGCTGGATTTTATGCCTGGCCCACAGGTACATAAGAGCGATATTTTCCTCATCGGGTTGGTACTTGTTGATATCCAGATCCGCAGCAAAAGTCTGCGAACCGCTGAGGCCTTCAACATGGATTATACCTCCGGGAGACCCGTTCCACTTCCCGAACAGGGTAACGGGACGTTCAGCGATGACATCCGGCACGGCAGGAGGTTCAACATCAAAGACTTCAAAATTGTTGTAATTTACTTCGATATTTGTAAGTACAGGAAACTGTATATATTTTCTGAATAGATCAGCTTTCTCATTCGCCTCTTCCTGGGTTGTTATCACAAAAGGCTCCCCCATCCCAATCCGGGCCATTCCTTCAATGATATAACGGTTAACCGATTTTCCAATTCCGAATGCAAAAAAATTCGCTTCATTCAGGTTATCCCTGATCAGGTCAAAAGCTTTTTTCTCTACCATCACATACCCATCGGTTGCAATAACAAAGGTCCTGGCAAAATCCTCTGTACCGGGAAGGCTGAGGGCTGTCTGAAGAGCTGGTAACAATTCTGTGCCTCCCCCACCCGACTTGTTATCAATGGCTGTTATCGCCATATCAATATTAGCCTGGGTGGCCTGTAATGATACCGGGGACAATAAATAATTCCTCCCTGCAAAAAATATCATGTTGAATTTATCCTGCGGACGGAGGCTGCTGACAAGATCGATCAGTAATGACTTGGAAACTTCGATAGGGTATCCCGACATAGACCCTGACACATCCATAATAAAAACATATTCCCTGGGTGGGATCTGGTAATCCTGTGGGCTTTTGGGAGGCTGGATCATTGCCAGGAAAAAATTCTCTTCCTCTCCTTCATACAGTAAGAGAGCTGACTCAACCTGAGCCCCGGAAAGAGTATATTCAATTATATAATCCTTGTTCCCTAATAATTTATCAGAGCTATATGCGGTTTGTTCATTTTCATAGCTGAACTCAACGATATCATGAGAGGTACATACCACATCCTTAATTTTCATTCCTGCATTGATTTTCACGCTGATGAAAAAGTCATAATATGGCTCCTCCCCTTCATGCTGGTATGGACTTGCAACCCATTCCTCACCATCTTCAGAGGGACTGGCATACCTTGGACCCACGACTGTCGGGTACACAAATTCATATTTACCTTCTTCCGGCAGAAGCAATTCTGTATATCTCATTTCTACCACAATGGTATCGTCCGGAAGGATATTGGCTACATTCATCTGGAATACATTGGGCCTCTCCTGTTCAAGAAGGGTGACAGTCATCCCGGAATCCTTGGCTTCTTCGTATAGCTGCCTGGCCTCCTCTTTCTCTTTTATCTTAGCTTTTAAAATCCGGTTGCCAATTTCCATCTGCATATGGTATACAGCTGCCCGGGTGGATGCGGGAAATACATAAATCGCCTCGAGTGTCTGCTCTCCTTCATTGCAATATAACTGCCGTACGGTTACATCGGCTATGATACCACTGATCACAACGTCAGCAGATGTTGATTTAAGAGGCAACTGATCAAGCGAAGTATCCTCACTCATTACAAAAAAGTAAGGTGAAAGTGTTTTGTCTTCACCCTCTTCCTGGTCCTGAGCAAACCCCATAATTGAAAAAAGTGAGATTAACAGGATAGATAAACAAGGAAATGCAATGGAGTGTTTTACTGTCTTTAGTAAAGCTACTTTCATAGAAATAAGTTTTCTATTTATAACTTAAGCAATTATCTGGGAAGAAAACAGGAAAATCAATATACAGTGAGAAGATGAAAAAGTATGGCGATTGGTTGCGTTATGAATATTTGAGTCGGACTTTGAAATAACTGGCAACTTTTCGAATATCCCGATTAAAAGTCGGGCTCTACATGTCATAACAGTTGTTATAAGGTTTAACCAGAAGTTGAATCCCCATTAGAATGAAAAATGAACGGCCAGCTTGCTGTCAGCCATCATAAAATAGTTACTGGATTTCATGGTTCCTTTTATCATATTTGTTCCGAATTTCCAGGTTTCGAATTTCAATTCTATCTTGAATCTCGAAGTTTCGATTTTCGATTTTTCTTCGAATCTCCTGGTTTCAAATTTCGATTCCGAAACATTATTTCCTATATCAGACATAGTATATATTTTAATTTTTTATCTTATCAAAATATTTTACAATCATGAGAAATATATCAGTTGCAGGTCTACTCATCTTAATGATCTTCCCTCAATGCAAAACCTCAAATTCATCTACATGCCCGGAAGGAGATACCCTGTGCCTGTATGATGAATTATTAGGTGATTATGAATTCTATGACCGAGAACGGTATATTTCCGCCGATGTGTATCTTTCAGACAGTATCCTGATGATGAAAATAGAAAACCAGGATCCGGTTGAGCTGATTCTCATTTCGCTCGACAGCCTTTTCTTCCATTTTGTGGAAAGGGAAAAAGATACATTTCATGTGGTATTTTCAAGGAATGATGAGGGCATGGTAAACTGTCTATCCTTATCTGACAGCACCAACCAGCATATTGCCAGGAGAAAGTCTGTTGAATCACAAACTACATTTACCTCGGAACAACTTCAGGATGATTTCAAACAGCTCCGGAAACATCTTGAAGACAATCATCCAAAACTTTACCGATTCGCCAGCAAACAGGTTCTTGACAGCATGTTTGATTATCATTACAAAATGATCGACAGGCCAATGACCACACAAGAATTCTATTCCATCATCACTCCCCTCATTGCTATGGTTGGGTGTGCACATACAAGCATATGGTCACCTCAGGGATACTGGGATAATGCACCGGACAAAATGTTCCCGCTCAAACTATATATCAGCCAGGATGACAGGGCTTGGATGATTCACCAGTATGGAGCTGGATCGCAAATTCCACCTGGAAGTGAGATCACAGCAATTAACGGAATGCCATTTAATCAAATAATAAATAAACTCCTTCTCCATATTTCATCTGATGGTTATAATCATTCATTGCGAATATGGAAACTCAATGGCAATTTTCTTTATTTACATGCCCTTATATTTGGATTCCATGATGATTTTGATATTGAATTCCAATATTACGTTAATAGAGATGTTGTTACGCTATCTGCTGTTTCACGAGATACCATTTTTTCATTCAATAAGCAGGAATGGGATGAAACCTGGTTCGACCATGACCTTAAATTTTCAATCCATGAAGATAGTAAAACAGCCATCATGAAAATAAAGACTTTTGCATATTATGGTGAAACAAAAAAATTTAAATCATTTCTGGATGATTCATTTAACAAGATCCGCAAAAATAATATAAACAACCTGATCCTTGATCTTCGTGATAATGATGGAGGGGATCCCTTCTGTTCAACTCCCCTCCTGGCCTACCTGGAACCTGAACCTATTCCCTATTTCAGGGAGCGTTACGGCAGATATGCCCAATTGGCTGATCCTATTCCCCGGGCGGAAAATCCTTACGAGGGGAATCTTTACATCCTGATAAATGGTGGTGGATATTCCACTACCGGCCATTTCACATCGGTTCTGAAATATCATAACATCGGTACCTTTATCGGACTGGAAACCGGGGGGACCTATACCTGCAATGATGCAAGCAAAATGATCAACCTGAAAAATACAAGGTACTATATTAATTGTCCGAGGGGATCTTTTGCCACTGCAGTCTCGGGTATGGCTGATGATCGGGGAATTATCCCGGATATTATGGTTGAACCGTCGGCGGAGGATTTGATCAATGGGCGGGATCCTATATTGGAGGTGGCCTTTGATTTGATCAAGAACGGAAAATGACAGCGATTTATATTCAATCTCTAATCAATCACTTTAAATAACTGGATGATTTAAGAGTATAAAATATTTTTCAACAGGTATAGCATCACATTCAAGAAATAATATAATTTTGCGCAAATTTTTCAAAACAATAAATACGATATGGCAACAAAGAAAACAACATCTGCAGCAAGCAAAACTAAGAAAGCCGCTGCAGCCGGAACAAAAGCCGGGGTTAAGAAGGTGACTGCAAGTAAAACTGCTCCAACAGAAGAACAAATAAGAAGGAAGGCTGAAGAGATCTATCATGAAAGAATCGCCAGGGGAGAGCATGGAACTGCTGAAGATGACTGGCACAAAGCAGAAAAACTTCTGAAAGGTTCAAAGAAGTAAAATTATTCCGTTTTTCAAATTTTCTAATTCTTTTAGTAATTCCCTGATTAACCATTATAAAAATGGTGGGGAATTTTTTTTGCCGTTTTTGAATATTCAGGTTGAACTCATGTAGGAAAATAGGGATTTTCAGAGTCTACCCCTGGAGTATTTTGCCATCAAATATCATTCAGCAGTCACGTTTTCCTTTTTGCATTTTACTTTTTCCTTCTACGATGTTTGTTTTCTTTGCTGACTGAGATAGATAATCAGGAAAATCGGGTATCCACAGTAGAACACTGCATTTATAATGGTCCCCAGAAGAAATATCAGGTTGAATAATTTCTCCGGGAAGACATCATTAAAATTGAACAATGGCACCAGTTCCATTTGCAGTATAATAACATAAGCCACATACCAGAAAATATTAAAAACGGCTGCCAGTATTCCAAACATATAGGCCTGTGACTTATTGCTCAATCCCAGGATACCGGAGACAATATATACTGCTGCGATAATAAATACAAATGGCATCAGGAATAACATGATTCCATGAATTACTTCAATCATTTTAGGTATATCAATATATATTAATACCTCTTCAGGAAATGGAACATTTTCCAGAATTGCTTTTTGAATCCCGATACCTACCAGGACGATCGAACTCCATATGAAGCCCATCGTGCCATATACGATTGAGATAATACTTACTGCTTTCATCAGTGATTGATTTTATGATAAATGTTCTTTATTAATCCTTTTACGAGACTGTTTCAAAATATAATAAAGATACAAAAAAGAAGGGCTGTTATAACAATTTCTGAAAGAGTAAATGATTATTTCATTGCCGGCGTTGAAATAACCAGCTCTACTGGCAATCCAGTATCCCTGTTTGTAAGTAGATTTTTAACCGTGTAGGGAAGCCGGATACCACTAACATTACTTGCCGTGCCCCTGCTGATTCTTAAACGCATCATGACCGTTCTTTCTGCATACAGGGTGATTTTTTCAGGATATTCCAGGCCTTCCGGCTGTTCGGTTGAAACCAGGTAATAAGGAATTTCAGATTTGTTTTGTATCTGTATATTAAATGTGCCACCTGAAGAAATGTCCAGATCAGTATTTACCAGCTCAACAGAACGATTAAACAGAGGTTTTAGAAATTCCTCTTTGCCGATCAGCATATCGCCTGAATACACAACTGTCCGGCCATCAAAAAGTGCTTCTTTAACGGCCTCTTTGGATCTGTCGGTGGCAAATACCAGCGTAATTGGCCTCTGGTCGTTCAGGCTGAGATCATAATCCATGCCGATAGAGCTGTGCACATCTGTGTTTCCAAAAATGGTAATATTTTTCTCCACACACCATTCCAATGCAAGAGGGTAGTATGACCTGCCATTGACAATTTCCATCCCATGCATATATCCCTGTTCGTATAATTTAGTATGGTCATCATACCATATAGGTATTTCATCCTCCTGTCGCCACCCGGGATGGTTCCACATGATGAAGGCACCTTGATTTTTAGCCGCATTTATTGCCTCCCAGAAATCGGGCTGGTCGAGTTCGGCCACATCCTCAAGAAAGAGACAATTATAGTGACCCGGCGGCATCTGACGTGTGATCTCTGCTGCCTGAATAATGATTATTCCGTACATCTCAGCCCTGGGTTTGGCAATTTCAAATGTCCTGCCAAAATTTACCGGTATATCATCCTCATGTGGATGGTATTCAATATGATCGGATATGGCAATCACATCCAGGCCTTCCCGCCAAGCCTCATCAACACGGAGAGTAGGCCATACAAGCCCATCAGAAAAAACAGTATGCATATGGAAATCACATTTTAGCGTTAAATAACCCGGGATATCCGGAATTTTAATTTCTCTGCGGCTTTCCAGTTGGGCATTGAGTGATAGCGAATACGTGAGGATCAGAAGTGAAAAAAATTTTGTTTTCATCTGGATTGTTTTATTTGTTATTCAATTGATAATTAATTAGTTGCCTCAGTAGTTGTTCAGCTGTTGTTCGATTTGGTACATGCGTCTTTAAAACCAGGTCATCCCGAATCCGCCGTAAGGCGGATGAGGGATCTCGTTGGATCTTGTTAAACCGCCTGTTGTAACTTATGATAAGTTTCCAGCAAATTTTAAATAATGCCCGGATCAATATCCCGGTTAGTTACTTATAACAACGAGATCCCTCCTCCCCGCCTCCGGCGGGTCGTCGGGATGACATAACACGAATCAAAGCTGGATACCTATTTATTTATAAAGAGTCTAATTCGTTAATTATTTTCTCCCAACAATTACGAGTTGGGGAGGCCGGGTAATTCCAACTTTCCAGAATCTTTCCTTAAGATCCTGGATCTTAGACTTAAAATAATCCAACTTGTCTGGATCATTAATCTCTTCAAGCCATGAATCCATCTTATGCGAATATTCTTCTATTACCGCCCCATTCATCGGATCACTCTGGTCTTCAAGATATTCGAATATTTTTTGATTTGAAAGGTTCAGTCTCTTCATCAACTGCAGGATTTCTTTTTTTTGAAAAGTATAGAAATGGTCAATACCTAATATTTTATCCAGTTCGACACGCAGGTGATGGTATATTTTTTGAGTAGTCTGGACCTCTGTCAGTTCATCTGAATACATTTCATTTAACAGAAAAAAGCCTCCGGGTTTAAGAACCCTCTTCATCTCCTGTAACGCTAATCCGGGATCATCAATATGGTGAAGTCCTTTTGAAAGGCTGACCAGGTCAAAGATGTTATCCGGATAGGGAATTTGTTTTGAATCCCCTTTAATGAAACGATACCGGTCACCCGGGAATTTTTGCCTGACTTCAGCCAGGGATTGCTCATTCACATCCAGTCCAAAAATCTCTTCCCATGATCTGAGGGAATCCTGGAGGATCTTAATGAATTGCCCTACACCGCATGCCACATCAAGGATCCGGCCTCCGTCTATATTACCTAATATTTGTCTGAAGTTGTCTATTCTTGTAATAATTAAAGTCATTTTTAATTTGAGATGAATGTTGAAAGTTACTCAAAAGTCATTCAATTGTTGTTCATTTGTTGCTGAATGTGTCCGGTTGGAAACCGGACTTGACATTGTCATCATATATCTGGATGACTGCCGGTTTAAAACCGGCAGAACTTTCCCATCAAATCCTCCCTCATACAAACCTACAACCTTGCGACCTCGTCTTCCTCAGCCTTTCCAACAATTTTTTTCATTTCTTCTTATTTTGAAGCATTTGATTACATTAAAGACATCCGGGGCATTTTCAGTTCCCTTTCACATACTTCTCCAGCCACTCATTCATTTCCCAGAGCATATGCAGGACAGATTCACGGGCACGGTACCCATGACTCTCATGTGGCAGCATAACCAACCTGACTGTAGCTCCATGACCTTTCAAGGCATGATAGAATCTTTCACTCTGGATCGGAAATGTACCAGAATTGTTGTCAGCTTCTCCATGAATCAATAAAATAGGTTCAGTAATCTTATCGGCATGCATAAATGGTGACATTGCAAAATATACATTTGGTGCTTCCCAGAAAGTGCGTTGTTCGGCCTGGAATCCAAATGGTGTTAAAGTCCGGTTATAAGCACCACTTCTGGCTATTCCAGCTGCAAAAAGATCTGAATGTGCGAGCAGGTTTGCAGTCATAAATGCTCCGTAAGAATGCCCGCCGATTGCGATTTTGTCTGGATTGGCAACAGCCATTGCTACCAGTGTATCAATGGCAGCTTTTGCACTCATTACAAGCTGTTCCACATAGGTATCATTAGGTTCTTCGTCTCCCTCGCCAATAATAGGCATTTTTGGATCATCCAGGACAACATATCCCTGTGTCAGCCAGATTAATGTAGACCAGTGATTGATCCTGTCAAAACGGTAGGGTGAGTCATCTATCTGGCCTGCAGCATCAGCACTTTTGAATTCCCTGGGATATGCCCACATTATAACCGGCAGGTTTTTATTTTTCGCTTCCTCTATATAAGGCAGGTAAAGTGTTCCCGTCAGG
>LJUQ01000190.1 GCA_001304505.1 Bacteroides sp. SM23_62_1 | reverse complement strand
GGTCTTCGCGGCCAGACATGTCATCGATTCGCCTATTGCGATAGCTGTATTGGGCATAATTCTGACCAGTTTAACCGGAAAACCGAACTCCTCTTCAATTTCACTGATTGAAAATGCCGTAATTACTGACCCAACTATATGTTTTTCAGGTATTACCGATTCTTTTATTTCACTCACAAGGTCAGGTAATTGTTTCGGCCTGACTGTAAGAATAATAATGTCGCTTTTCTTAACAGCTTCAGCATTATCCGATCCTGTAAGTATTCCTTTATCTTTTAAGTCATCCAATATCTCTGGATTACGACGTGTTATGTAAATATCTTCAGGGTTTTTCTCACCAATATTCAGTAAAGCCAGTGCTATTGCCCTGCCGATATTCCCTCCTCCAAGTATTGCTATTTTATTCATGATGAATTGATTTGAAGATATCTATTTTAAATCAGAAAGAGTGTGGTTTCTTAATACCGGACTAATCCAGTATTTTCCCCTTTTTATTAACCGAATAATATATCCTCATCGGATTACTCAGTATTCTTGTAAATCCTTTTACATCCTCCCCGGTCCAACCGGTTGTTGTTTCACCATACCTGGCTTTCGATGCCTGCATCAGGTCATAATCCGAGGATATTCCTTCTATGGCGAATGAATATGGCCTCAGTTTTAAAAACACCTTGCCGGTAACTGTTTCCTGGCTTTTTTCCAGGAAGGTTTCAATATTTCTCATAACCGGATCCAGGTAATGACCCTCATGAAGCATCATTCCATACCATTCCGATAATTGATCCTTCCAGTATATTTGCCATTTACTCAGGACATGTTTTTCGAGTGCCTGATGGGATTGTATGATCATAACAGGAGCCGGTGCCTCAAATCCTACCCTTCCTTTAATACCGATAATGGTTTCCCCTACATGGATCCCTCTTCCAATTGCATAGGCGGAACCAATTTTTTGCAGGTTTCTGATAGTTTCTATTCCTCCGGCAATCTCACCTTTTTTGAATTCAATTTCTATATTCAGTTCATCTCTTATTTCAAGTTGACCAGGATAAGCATTGTCGGGAATACCAAGATTGGAAGTAAGTGTTTCCCGTCCTCCAACTGAAGTTCCCCATAATCCCTGATTGATACTGTATTCGTAATCCGGAAAAGAGACTTTGGCACCAGCCTTTTCCAGATACTTCTTTTCATCTTCACGTGAAATCCCGAGATCTCTGACCGGAGCCATGATGGTCATCTCTGGTGCAAGAATATCAAAGATCATATCAAATCTTACCTGATCGTTCCCTGCACCGGTACTGCCATGTGCAAGTATGTTGATACCATTTTTTCTTGCATAATCCGAAACCGCCAGTGCCTGGAATGTTCTTTCAGAACTTACAGACATCGGATAGGATTTATTACGTAACATATTTCCATAGACCAGATACCTGATACACTTCTTATAATAAACATTACTTACATCGACTGTTTCATGATGACTAACCCCGAGTGCGTAGGCCCGTTCCTTTATTTGTTTTTTTTGTTTTTCGTTAAAGCCCCCTGTGTCAACAAAGACACTATGTGCTTCGAGGTCTTTTTCTTTTATAAGGTATGTGACACAGAAGGAGGTATCCAGACCTCCGCTGAAGGCAACTGCAACTTTATCTTTCATTTTTCTTATTTTTTAAATACAGGTACTGAAGTATATCCTTGCGGGATTTTTTTGTTCTTGCCCCATTTCTTTTTTTATACCTTCTGACCTGTCTTCCGCGTTCTTCTTTCTGGGGATCATATAACATTCCTGTACATAAACAATGCATTCTGTTAGTACGAAATAAAACATCATAATATGCACAACTCTGGCATCCTTTCCAGAACTCCTCATCATCCGTTAATTCTGAAAATGTAACCGGTTTGTACCCCAGGGCCGAATTTATTTTCATGACCGCAAGGCTGGTGGTTAAACCAAAAATTTTTGCCTCCGGAAATAGTTTTCTCGATAGCCTGAATGCCTCATCCTTAATTTTCATTGCCAGGCCATTCCCCCTGAATTTTTCTTTCACAATCAACCCTGAATTAGCCACAAATTTCTTGTGCCCCCATGATTCGATATAACAGAATCCTGCAAATTCACCATCCTGTGTGATAGCTATCACAGCCTTTCCTTCAAGAATTTTGTTGCTGAGATATTCTTTTGAGCGCTTTGCTATACCTGTCCCTTTGACCTTTGAAGCCTGTATGATCGATTTTTCAATATCCGGGACATAGTTTATGTATTCTGGCCCTGCAATTTTTACTTTTATAGTTTCCATCATTCTTTAATTAAAAGGTTTTTGCCAGGTCTGGTATTAATCTGGTTAATTCATTTAAGACATCATTCCGTGTAACACCTTCTCTTGGGATTATCAGTATTGTGTCATCCCCAGCTACGGTGCCAAGGATATTATAACTGTCCATCCTATCAATCGCTGATGCAATACTGTTTGCATATCCGGGCATCGTTTTTAAAACACCCAGATGCCATGCAAAGTCAATCGAGAGAAATCCGTTAAGTGGAAAATTGTCTTTAATCAATATATTTTCCTGTTCACCCCTCCCGGATGGTATAAAATACACATACCCCTTTTCAGGATCAGGGATTCTGCCTGCACGAATAAATTTCAGATCACGTGATAATGTTGCCTGAGTAAGATGAAATCCTTTCTTCCTTAACTGTTTTATCAATTCTTCCTGGCTGGAGATCCTTTGTTTTTCGAGAATATTTCTGATTGCCAGTATTCTTTGGGTTTTTGTTTTCATATTGTATATTTATACAACTATTTTGCAAAAATATACATTTTTTCAATTTATCATATATTTATTTGAAAAAATTGTAATTTTGGCACCGTGCTTCATTCTGAAATCTATCATATATACATCTTGAGAAGCAGCTTTTCCGGCTGTAAAACAGAGTTTTCCCCATACATTAATTTAAATCTCATCAACCTTTTTAATTTTAAATATGAAGGAATCGGTCAGCAAGGTTATTATTCTGGGTTCAGGTGCTCTCAAGATTGGTGAAGCCGGTGAATTTGATTACTCCGGGTCACAAGCTCTGAAAGCTCTCCGGGAGGAAAATGTGAGGACTGTCCTTATCAATCCTAATATTGCCACCGTTCAAACCTCGGACAAAATTGCTGATAAGGTTTATTTTCTTCCTGTAACGCCTTATTTTGTTAAAAAAGTAATAGAAAAAGAGAGACCTGACGGGATATTACTTTCATTTGGGGGACAGACTGCGCTGAACTGTGGAATTGAGTTACACAAACAAAAGGTTCTCCAGAAAAATGGAGTAAAAGTATTGGGTACCCCTGTTCAGGCAATTATTGATACAGAGGACCGGGAGAATTTTGTAAGAAAGTTAAATGAAATTTCAGTATCCACCCCAAAGAGTCAGGCTGTCAGTTCGGTAAATGAAGCATTAAAGGCTGCTAAGCTTCTCGGCTTCCCCATTATTATAAGAGCTGCTTATACCCTGGGCGGACAGGGAAGCAGTTTCTGCAAAAATGAAGAAGAACTGAAGTATGAAGCATCGAAAGCGCTCTCCTATGCTCCCCAGATTCTTATTGAGGAATCATTAAAAGGATGGAAGGAAGTTGAATATGAGGTTGTTCGCGACCAATATAATAATTGCATCACGGTATGTAATATGGAAAATTTTGATCCGCTTGGTATCCATACAGGTGAGAGTATTGTTGTCGCTCCCTCACAAACCCTTACGAACACCGAATATCATAAACTGAGAGAACTTTCTATTGCCATTATCAGGCATATTGGAATTATTGGAGAATGCAATATCCAGTTTACGCTTGATCCCAATTCTGAAGATTACCGGGTAATCGAAGTCAATGCAAGGCTTTCCCGTTCAAGTGCCCTGGCGTCAAAAGCAACGGGTTATCCACTTGCTTTTGTAGCTGCGAAGCTGGCTCTGGGATATGGTCTCCATGAATTGAAGAATTCAGTTACCAAAACAACACCTGCTTTCTTCGAACCGGCCCTTGATTATATCGTCTGTAAGATACCACGGTGGGATCTGAATAAATTCATAGGGGTATCCCGACTGATTGACAGCAGTATGAAAAGTGTTGGTGAGGTAATGGCTATCGGCAGGACTTTTGAGGAAGTGATACAAAAGGGAATCAGGATGATAGGACAGGGAATGCATGGTTTTACCGGTAATCGTGATCTTTTCTTTGATAATGTAGAACAGGAACTTGCTGAACCGACAGATATCAGGATCCTGGCTATTGAGCAAGCCTTTGAGGAAAGGTATTCTATCGACAGGATTTATGAACTAACAATGATTGACCGCTGGTTTCTGACCAAGCTCAGAAATATTTTCGAACTTAAAAATGAACTTGAGAAATTTAAATCCCTTGAAGATCTCCCTGCTGAACTGTTGAGAAAGGCGAAAATTTATGGATTTTCCGATTTCCAGATAGCACGGCATGTGTTTAAACCAGGATTAAAATCCATTACAGAAAAAAGTCTTGAGGTCAGGAGCTTCAGAAAGAAAGCAGGTATTTTTCCTTTTGTCAAGCAGATTGACACACTTGCAGCAGAATATCCTGCCCTGACTAACTACCTGTATCTTACCTACAGCGGTTCCGAACATGATATTACATTTACCGGTGATCGTCAATCGGTCATTGTCCTTGGATCCGGTGCTTACAGGATCGGAAGCAGTGTGGAATTTGACTGGTGCAGTGTGAATGCTCTGTTTACTGTAAATGAACAGGGATACCGGTCAGTCATGATCAATTACAATCCTGAAACAGTCAGTACTGATTATGATATCTGTGACCGGCTCTATTTTGATGAGTTATCCTTTGAGAGGGTTATGGATATTATCGACCTGGAAATTCCACGTGGCGTTATCATATCCATGGGTGGCCAGATCCCAAATAATCTCGCTATGAGGTTATATGAGCAACATGTTAATATACTTGGGACTTCACCGGTTTCAATCGATAATGCTGAAAACCGCCACAAATTTTCTATGCTTCTCGACAGCCTGGATATTGACCAGCCCAGATGGAGAGAAGTTACAAGCATTGAACATGTCCACCGGTTTGTGGATGAGGTAGGATTTCCGGTTCTGATCCGACCATCATATGTATTATCAGGCGCTGCAATGAACGTTGTATCAAACAATGATGAACTTGAGCAATTTCTTAACCTGGCAGCCAGAGTATCCAAACAATATCCGGTGGTTGTTTCAGAATTTGTCCAGCAGGCTAAAGAAATTGAGATTGATGCAGTTGCCAGGGAAGGTGAATTGATTGCATATGCGATCAGTGAACATGTTGAATTTGCCGGTGTACACTCAGGTGATGCTACAATGGTATTCCCCCCGCAGAAATTATATTTTGAAACAGTCAGAAGGATAAAAAGAATAACGCGCGATATCGCTCAGGCACTTAATATATCAGGCCCCTTTAATATGCAATTCCTGGCAAAAGATAATGATATCAAGGTTATTGAGTGTAATCTCAGGGCTTCGAGAAGTATGCCCTTTGTTTCCAAAGTCTTAAAAACCAACTTAATTGATCTTGCCACCAAAGTAATGCTTGACGCACAAGTCGAAAAACCACATAAATCCAGTTTTGATCTTGACTATATCGGTATCAAAGCACCACAATTTTCATTTTCAAGGTTAAAAAAAGCTGATCCGGTGCTCGGTGTGGACATGGCTTCCACGGGAGAGGTTGGTTGCCTTGGAGACAACTTTTATGAGGTGATTCTTAAATCAATGTTATCTGTTGGTTATCGTATTCCTCAGAAAAACATCCTTTTATCTACCGGCCCGATGCGGTCAAAAGTGGAACTGATCAACAGCTGTAAAATGCTTGCCGATAAAGGATACAGGCTCTTCGCCACCAGGGGGACACATAATTTCCTGAAACTTAACAATATAGAATCTACTATGCTGCACTGGCCTGATGAAGACAAGAAACCAAATACACTTCACTATCTTAGAAATAAAATGATTGATCTGGTTATTAACATACCTAAAGATCTGTCAAAACTCGAATTAAGTAATGACTATTCCATACGAAGGAATGCTGTTGATTTTAATATTCCTCTTATAACCAATGCCCGTCTGGCAAGTGCATTTATTACTGCATTCTGTAAACTCAACCTGTCAGATATCGCAATTAAAAGCTGGGATGAATATTGAGAGAAATATTATGTTTATTAAACATTTCAAATATCTTTTTAACACTTTCCTTTTATCACTCGTGGCTTACACAACCTGTTTCCCTCAGTATCCTGTTATTCTGAAGGGTATCGTGAGGAATGCTGAAACAAAAGATGCCTTACCCTATGCTAATATCAGTATTAAAAACAGGGCTCAGGGAACAATCACCAATCAGAAAGGCATATTTATTTTCAGGTTACCAGCCAATTCTTTTCGTGACACCCTGATATTTTCATACCTTGGTTACAGAACCATGCAAATGGCTATAAAAGATATGCAATCCGATAGTTTAATGGTTGATCTGGAGCCGGTCATTTATAGTATCAGAGAAGTCACAAAACAATCCTCCAATGCTCTTGATCTGCTTATGGAAGCCCTGAAAAAGATCCCTGATAATTACCCCCGTAAACATATTGGTATGACTGCTTTTTACAGGGAACTGATCAGGGAAAACGACCAGGTTATTCAGTTTATTGAAGCAGTAATTGGCATTAATAAGGCAAGTTATGCTAACCGGAAAGATCATGACAGGATGATGATCCTGAAAGGAAGACAGAAAAAAGAAGTGGATTATACACGTCTCTGGCAATATGTTAATTTCGTCGATGGCCCATATGAAGCACTTGAATCCGATGTCTGCAAATACCCGGACCGGTTTATTGTCCTTCCACGTACCAGGTACAATTTCCTGGTTCCCAAATATTTTGACTCTTATAATTATCAACTTATGACTATCACAGAGCCGGATACCCTGGATTATTACCGGATCAGTTTCAAACCAGAAACCGGACAAAAAAGGGCTGTACTTGAGGGCAACATATACCTTGACAGGCAATCTCTTGCCATCATCAGGCTAGAATACAGTATCAGTCCCTATTATACCAAAAAAACTTCTGTAATTGATAATATAACCCAGGTTGAACTTCAGGAGATGGATATTTATACCCAGACCCAATCGTTCAATTGTATTGTAAATTATCAGCAGCTTCATGACCAATGGTATCTGCGGGATGTGCAGATTAATTACAGAATCATACTTCTCTGGCTGAATGATCTGTATCTGGCTGAAATAGATAATTCCATTCAGTTTGTTACTACTGACTTTGACAAGGACCTTTATTATCCGATAAATTTCTGGAATCCGGTAAGAAGAAAAGTTCCGTTAAATGAACAACTGGGAGTCCCTGACGAGGAATTCTGGGAAGACTATAATTATCTTTTAAAAGAGGAGTAAGTTCAGATATTATCCTTTCAAAGCTTCTGCACCTGAAACGATTTCAAGCAATTCCTTGGTAATTGAAGCCTGTCTGGCTTTGTTGTAATGTAATCTTAATTCTCTCAATAATTCAGTTGCATTATCTGTAGCCTGATGCATTGCCGTCATCCGTGCACCATTTTCAGAAGCGTTTGAATCAAGGAGTGACTTATAAAATTGAATTTTTAATGATTTTGGTATGAGCTCCTTTACAATATATTCCTTTGTGGGTTCAAAGATATAATCATGAAAAGTACGCGAATCTTCTTCAGTTTCTGGTATTACCAAAGGGAGGAACTGTTCTGTTGTAAGAATTTGGACAGCTGCATTCTTAAACTGGTTATATATCAGAAAGATCTTGTCATATTCTCTAACAAGGAATTTATGAATAAGGTCTTCCCCGACCATTCCTGCTGATTTAAAGTTTAATCCATCAAACAGATCATTCCTGACTCCGATAACCGGATATTTTTTACGTTTTAAATAATCTGCACCGCGTTTCCCGATAGCAAAAAAATGAAGATTGCCTTTTTTCATGAGATCTCCATAATTTTCAAATACCAGATGGGTGACTTTTCGCATAACATTTGCATTAAAAGCGCCACAGAGCCCACGATTGGAAGTGATAACGACCACCAGAATATGCTCTGGTTCCTGTTCTCTCAGATAAATATTTCCTTCATCTTTTGAAAGAGCATCGCTCACGCTTCCCAGGATTTCCTGTAATTTATTTGCATATGGCCTCATTTGCAGGATGGCATCCTGTGCTTTTCTTAGTTTAGAAGCAGATACCATTTTCATGGCATTTGTAATCTGCCTTGTGGATGAGACTGATGCAATCCTGGTTCGTATTTCCTTCAGGCTGGCCATTTATTTCTCATATTTTGCCGCAATTTCTTTTGCTGTTTTTTCAAGAATTTCTTCGTCTCTCTGTGTAAGTATTCCCTGTTTCAGAACTTTCATCACATCTTTATGTTTTACTTCCAGGTAATCCAGGTATTCCGTTTCAAATTCTTTAACTTTTTTTACCGGCACGTTTGCCAGTAATCCTTTTGTCCCGCAAAAAATGATGGCTATTTGCCGTTCAACCAGAACGGGTGAATATTGGCCCTGTTTCAAAATTTCGACATTTTTTGCTCCTTTATCAAGTACAGCAAGTGTTGCTCTGTCGAGATCCGATCCAAATTTTGCAAATGCTTCCAGTTCACGATATTGTGCCTGGTCGAGCTTTAAGGTTCCGGCCACCTGTTTCATGGCTTTTATCTGCGCTTTTCCTCCAACCCGTGACACTGAAATTCCAACATTGATAGCAGGTCTTACCCCTGCATTGAACAGGTTAGATTCAAGAAATATTTGTCCGTCAGTTATAGAAATTACATTCGTTGGTATATATGCTGATACATCACCTGCCTGTGTTTCAATGATTGGAAGTGCAGTCAATGATCCTCCTCCTTTAACAATGGTTTTAATAGATTCCGGAAGGTCATTCATCTGCTTTGCGATCTCATCTGATTCAATAATTTTAGCAGCCCTTTCAAGCAACCTGGAATGAAGGTAAAAGATGTCACCGGGGTAGGCTTCACGTCCGGGTGGTCTTCTCAGAAGAAGGGACACCTCACGATAGGAGACAGCCTGTTTGGACAGGTCATCATAAATAATTAATGCATCCCGTCCGGTGTCTCTGAAAAATTCGCCAA
>LJUQ01000025.1 GCA_001304505.1 Bacteroides sp. SM23_62_1 | reverse complement strand
GAGTCGCTGATAGTCAGGCCACAGTCGTTTTCCACAATGCAATAATAACAACCGGTATCCTTCAGGGTTGCTCCATAGATAACCAGTTCATTACTGCCAGCAGGCTCGATGACCAGATTGTTGTGCATCCACCGGTAGGTTAAAGGATCAGATCCTGTTGCGAGTACATGGAAAGTGGTTGAATCACCGGTATGGATTGTATCACTGACTGGTGATCCGACAATTTTTGGATTCGATTTTATCTCATACTCAACCGTATTACTGTAACTGTAACAATTATCAGATTTTACCATTCTCCTGTAGATGGTATTCTCAGATAGTGGTTGCGATATATAATTTGGATTATTGTTGGCCCCCGGAGCAGGAATATAGCCTTCAGGTGAAAGAATTTCCCACAGGTATTCAAAATATCCCGTTCCTCCTGAGAGTGGGAGGATTCCCTGGGTGATGGGATCGACAGACTCGTTCTCACAAGCTATACCTCCTCCCACGATGATGTTGTTATCAATTGGTAACAAATGAATAATCGTCAGGATATTACTGGTATCACTGACTGTACCTGATTCCACGATTCTGAGGTAATGCATCGTATCATATCTGGCAGCCGGATGGTAATCAATCAGATCATGAACACCATCTGCCACATCCCAGTTCATTTTATCTGTAGATTGTAGCCAGAGAAAAGTATAATTTCCGGTTCCTCCTCTTGGTGTTGAGGCAGGCAAGTTTTCAATGATTCCGGTATCACACCAGATTATTTTGTCGTCCAGGCAGTTGAAAAGTGTTCCTTTAAGCGGCAACAGAAGATTTCCGAGCATATTCCCGGATATTTGAGAGGATGTAATTGCTCCGTAATGAGAATTATCCGGAATCCATACTCCTGATTTTCCATTTGCGGTATCAATCTTCACATTTAGGGGGAGTTCATTTCCTGAGAACCAGATAAATCCACCTCCTCCGAATCCTCCTGGACCTGTTTTTTGCGGAGCGTTTGTATGTCCTCCATTGCCACCTCTCACATCTATATAAAGGTTACCCTGGTAATGGATCACATCCAGAACTACTGTCCCGCCTGCTCCACCACCCCCGGCACCAGCAGTTGCTGTGTCTATAACTGATTCACCGCCGGCGAAGATTGTATCAGCGGAAGATATTTGTAAAGTGTCGGTAATCAGGATGACTATACCACCACCATTTCCTCCGGGTGTGGCAAAACGGGAGCTGTCAGGATTCTGGGTGGATGTTCCACCACCTCCTCCCATAAACAAACGATTCTGGAATTCACCCTCATTGGTAAAAAAATCGGATGGAATATGTCTTCCACTGCCCCCATAATTTTCCACAGGAGAACAGGTTTCAACTTCTTTACCTGCCCAGCCGCCTGGACCACGATTTCCACCACCACCACCACCGGAATATTTCCCGTTACCACCGCCACCGGCATTTGAAACATACCAGTATCCTCGTTTATATGGAAAGCCTTCATAAACAATACCTTCACCTTTTAATCCGGCACTGTTGGCTGCATCTATTGTATAGAACAATTCAGTTGCTGCACTGCATTCGCCCGTGAAATAATCACCAGCCGGATCAGCACCTCTGAATCCTTTCCCGGAGACATCTATATGCTTATTCATAATGATCTTTCTTGTTGCCATCAGGACAAGCACCCCCCCGGTGCCGGTGAGATGATCCCAGGGTTTACAGGTGAGAATGGTATCCAGGATTGCCGTTTGAACAACCGGGATATGCACAAGTTGTGCCACTTCTCCGGTCTTGAATGGATTCCCGGGAATTGTTCCTGTTAAAATAATAATATCGGACTCAGCTTTTATAACATTGTGAATGGAATAAACTCCTGTATTATTGATCTTGGATATTTTACCCCAGAAACTGGGACTGGTGGGTAATTCATAGGGAGTATAAATTTCAGATCCCTTCATGACAATGAACAGCACAAAATCACCGGATTTGAAATGTTCAGGATTGGTTATCTCGATTGAGTCAGCATCCTCAGGATTTATATTAAATACCTTTGTTATCGAACTGTATTTGTTGATTACAGGCTGGTTAAAATGAGTCTGTGTATAAGCATAACGACAAAATAGACAGGCAGTTAGTAGTAATAATACGTTTTTAAAATGAATGTAGAACAGATTCATGTCCGGTTCTTTCTGAAGTAACATGTAAAACTATAAAAAACTATAGAATCATGCATGATAATTAAGGAGGAAGAAAGCATCAGGTTTATTCAAACACTAATGAGCCCCTGTAATTTCATCGATCTGGCTGAGCAGGTTTTTCGCTTCATTTATCCGTCCGGGATCTTCTCCGTATGATTCTGCAACTGAAAGATAATCCAGGAGAGCCTCCTGTGCTTCCTCAAATCTTTCCAGCCTCATCAGTATGATACCTTTCTGCAATTGCAGTTCAACATATTTGTATTGATCCATCTGTTCAGCTGTTTCTACCAATTTTAAGGCTTGCAGGTTAGTTTCGTGGCTATTGAATTGAGCAAGGTATATTTTGGTTTTGAGAAGATAATCTTCTTCATCTGCAATACCATACTGTATTAACCTGTCAATAAGTTTTAGGGACCCATTATAATCTTTCTGAAAATATTTTTCCCATGCAAGATCCTTCATGAATGGTGACATGATTATAACAAAATCAGTTGGGGTATGAAAAGTAAAATCTTTTTTCATAAGCATATCCATCCGCCGGCGTGCAATTTTTTGTGTTCTGTTGACCTGCTGGATGGTATAAATATCCTGTGGAGGCTGGATTAATATATCAGAAAGGGAAAAAGCCAGATTCCATACTGATAGCATATCATCTGCTGAAAAATCATAATCACTACGGATATTATGTATACCCATGGCTACATTTGAACCAAGTGAAAATAACACACTGGCAATTCCAGCCGCTGCCCTGGTACTCTCAAATTTATTATAGTTAGCCAGGTTGTCTTCAAGGACAATATGTGCGATGTGTTCTGCCAGTAAAAATGCCAGGTCCTCTTCACATTCTAATTCCGCAAGTTTCCCCGTGGTTATAACAATTGCACCATGATTAAAGGAATATATTTCAGGTTCAGATGCTTTCAGGATTATGATCTCAAGAGATCGTGATTCTGGCCTGATAAGGCATTCAGGGTGGATTATACCAACCAGATAAAGAATATATTCCTGCAGGTAATTATCCTCGAAAATCAGGTCGTGTTCCTGAATCCTGGTAATATAATTGTTGAAATCATTATAAAGAATATCCCTGCTTCTTGATTGCCATCCTTTCGTATAAATAGCGTATGCCCGGTTTTGGAACCAGACCATGGTCCAGAATCCAATGTTGTCCTCAGGCAACTGGATCCATGATACCGGAATATAAACTTCACCTGACTGTGATTGGAGAATATAGTAATTTTTATTTGAGCTTCTATCGTAGCTGTATCCCTCCAGTCTGACAGTATCACCAGTCTTATACCCGGCGAAGTTCCTTAATGCAATTCCTGACAGGATTGGCTGGGCTTTACTGTAGTTCGTTAAGGATAAACAGAGCAGTATTATGGTGAGTGATTTTTTCATTTTAACTATAGCTTAAAATAAACCACAAAAAAAATACCAGAATTCTAATGAAAACTGGTTTTTTTAAAGATAAAAACTGGTTGGTTTTTCAAACACAATTCCCAAAACTTAAACATGACAGGAATTTTATGCCCGGTACCATTCTCCCTATCATGCATTATCCCACGAATAAAGAGGCTGTGTGAATTTTTCTTAAAGGCTTCTCGCAGATAATCGCAGATTATGCCGCAGATTTCGCAGATATTTAAAAATCAGCGTATTAAGTACTGGGGAATCTGCATTTAAATTTGCGGAATCTGCGAGAAATCAAAAATATTAAACTTTTCACACAGCCTCTAAATTAGTGGTCTTCAATCTTTCTTTCACCTTTTCTTCATTCCTTCTCTCCCTCACCCTTTCTCCCTTTCGCACTACTCCCTGCTCCGTGCTCTCTTTACAGTCTTTTCTCGTAAGGTTTAAGATCGGTCAGGTCTGCTATTTTAACGGGTTGTCCGCTATCAATACTTTTCCTGGCCGCTATACCAATCAGGATGGACATGGCCCCATCGCGGGTACCTGCTGACTGACGCCATGTATCTTCAATATTTTTTCTTAAGATCATATCTTTCAGCCTTGTATCTCCTCCACCATGTCCTCCTTCTGCGTGTGGGATCTGGATCAGTTCAGTGTTCCCGAAATTTTTTGTGATCCTGATTTCATTATATGGTTCGACCTGCCAGGGTTGTCTTTCCTTGACCCATGTTTCCAGCCTTCCATTTATACCGTTAAAAGCTATACGGTAACCTTCATAAGGAGAGTATGTTGTGAGTGAATAACTGACCTGAACCTTATTACCATATTTTATCTGCACAGCCATTTTATCCCAGATATCGATTTCATTTCTCCAGACACAGCCATCCCTGAGGTATCCATCATACTGTTCATTGGCAACATAAAGCTTCATCAGGTTTTCATCCCGGGTAATATCCCAGAAGAATTTGCATTTTTCTTTATGCGGGCACCCTCGGCATTTTGAACTTCTGAATGGATTATTATGCCCGTAATGTTCAAGTTCTCCATAGGCAAAAACTTCCATCGGATCGGATTCCAGCCACCAGTTAAGAACATCGAAATGATGAGTTGATTTATGGACAAGTAATGTCCCGCTTTTTTCTCTTAATCCATGCCACCTCCGGAAATAATCTGCCCCATGATAAATATCAAGATACCAGTGAAAATCTACAGATGTAATACGGCCAATCACACCTTCTCTTA
The DNA here is from genome assembly GCA_001304505.1 of Bacteroides sp. SM23_62_1. Classification (GTDB taxonomy): domain Bacteria; phylum Bacteroidota; class Bacteroidia; order Bacteroidales; family SM23-62; genus LJUQ01. Next base: position 23,478 of record LJUQ01000025.1, on the reverse strand, counting down.
ATAGCTGGTATATTTTTTGACAATGAGGGGGATACCTGTAGTTGAAAGTGACAATAACCTTTTTACCCGTTCTTCTTTCCGTGTCAAGGATAGCCTGACATTTTATTTCATCCGTAGTCATGGGTTTCTCGGTAATGATATCAGCCCCCATTTCCATTCCCTGAATGATAAATTCGTGATGTGTGGAATCAACGGTTGTGACAATCAGGGTATCCGGTTGGGTTACTTGCATCATCTCTTTGAAATCTGTGAATGTAGGACAATTTGCACCAATATATTCAGATGCAGTTTCAAGCCTTCCCGGATTAATATCACAAAGTCCGACAAATTCCAGGATGTCACTGTATTCCTGTACAAGTGATCTGCCCCACATACCTACACCCCTGACACCGGTGCCAACAAGCGCGATTTTCATTTTATTATTGTTCCTGGCCCTGGCTTTTATCGCTATGGCCGGATTCACAAGCATGCTGCCTGCAAAAGCAGCACCTGCGGTGGAAATAAATTTTCTTCGTTTCATCATTAAAGAGTTTTTAGGTAATATGATTTTTAATAAAATGTTTTTCTGAGATTAAAAGTATTAAAAATATTGCATGGAGGATGGATTAAGAAGTAGAGAGTTAGAAGTATGGAGTATGGAGTAGGGAGTAAGAAGTATGGAGTAGGAAGTAAGAAGTAGGGAGTATGGAGTAGGGAGGATGAATCGCGGTTCCTGGTTACTGGCTGGTATGAGTTTGGGGTGGTGTGTGTCTAACTACAGAATATAAATATATTTAGAATATTACTCTTTGATTCTTAAAACAACTCTGTGGTCTCTGTGGTTAATCATACCCTCACACACTACCCACACTCACTTTGAACTTTGAACTTTGAACCTTGAACCTTTCTCAATGTCTTCTTCCCCGATTGTGAAAAATCAATTATTGGAATTGCATAATCATACGTTATTTTTTTGTAAACTTCAGCAACAATATGGAAAAATCATTGACTGGGCTAATCATATATAAAGCTTCTGCAGGTTCGGGTAAAACCCATGCGTTGACCCGTGAGTACCTCAGGCTTGCATTAAGTAATCCGGGTAAATATCGGGGCATCCTTGCGGTAACATTTACCAACAAGGCAACTGCAGAGATGAAAGAGAGGATATTAAGTGAGCTTTATGCACTGGCTGAGGGTGGTACTTCTAGTTTCAGGGATGAATTTCTGGATAATATGAACTGCAATCGAGAGCAGCTCAGGAGAACAGCCCGGGAGGTCCTGGATCAGATTCTCCATAATTATTCAAGGTTCCATATTGAAACCATCGACAGTTTTTTTCAACGTATTATCCGGTCATTTGCACGTGAGGTCCATTTGCAGGCAGTTTACAATATTGAACTTGACGATAAACGTGTTCTGGAAGAGGCAGTTGACCGACTTATTTCTGAGGTCGACAGGGATAAATTCCTGCTGGACTGGCTAACGGATTTTGCCGATTCAAAAGTAAGGGAAGGTTTACACTGGAACCTGAAATTTGATATACTCAGGTTTTCTGAAGAAATATCAAAAGAGAAATTCCGTGAATCAAGTGGAGACCTGATTAAACAGCTTGAGGACAGGGAAACGATTAACCGTTACCTGAGCAATCTCTATCAATATAAAAACAGGTTTGACAATCACCTTAAAGAGTTAGCTGGAAAGGCCATCCAGTTAATTAGGGATGCAGGCCTGTCACCGGATGATTTCTATAAAAAAGATAAAGGACCTGCAGGCTTTTTGTTAAAGCTATCACAGGGAACAATAATTACTCCATCAGATTATACCAGGACATTTTGTGATAATCCTGACACCTGGTATACCCGGTCTTCACCGGTGAAAGAATTGATTAATCAGGTTTATGAATCAGGGCTTAACACTTATCTTAAACAGATTATTCAATTCTGGGACCAGAATTTCATGATTTATAATTCGGTAAATTATACCCGGCAATATATTTATACACTTGGAATACTGACTGATATTTCCAGGCGGATGATTGATTACCTGAATGAAAGAAATCTTTTTTTACTCTCCGAATCATCCTATTTCCTTAAGGAGATTATTGGTGGCAATGAGGCCCCATTTATTTATGAAAAAATCGGGAACTATTTCAACCATTACATGATTGATGAATTTCAGGATACCAGCAGGATGCAATGGCAGAATTTTAAGCCTCTGCTGGAGAATAGCCTTGCCGGGAACCAATCAAATCTTGTTGTAGGAGATGTAAAACAATCTATCTACCGTTGGAGAAACAGTGATTGGGAAATACTTTCAGAAGGGATTGAAAATGAGTTCAGCAGAGATCTGCTGGATATCAGAAACCTCGATGAAAACAGAAGAAGCAGAACGAATATTATCCGTTTTAACAACTGGCTCTTTCAATCGGCAAGAGATATTGTGGCACAGAAGTTTGAACCGATTGGTGGGAACAATGTAATTAATGAGGATCTGACGGGCAAATTTGTAAAAGCATATTCGGATGTTATTCAGAAGTTGCCTTCAGGCCAGGAGAGGCAGGGTGGGTATGTGGAGGTTTCCTTTTTGACAGATGAGGAAACCGGATCCTGGCAGGATAAAGCAGATGAGAAAGTGATTAGCACTATCATGATGTTGCAGGACAGGGGATATGAACCACGCGATATTGCTATACTTGTCAGGAAAGGCGATGAAGGGAAAAGAATTACAAATTATATTCTTGACTACAAGACTAAATCAGGAAAAACAGATTATACCTTCGATTTAATATCCAATGAGCTACTATATCTTTCCGGTTCATCAGCTGTCAGATTAATTGTCAGTGTGATGAAATTCCTGGTCAACCCGAAAGATTGTATCAATAAATCTGTCATCCTGAATGAATATAATAGGTACCTGGGTCATGGGAATAAGGATTTCCCTTTAAATGAATTATTCCTGATTGCCTCAGCTGATGATCCTGAAAAATTTTCAGCCTGTTTACCTGCAGGATTCAACCTGATCACAGATGAACTACGTTATTTATCTCTTATAGAAATCACCGAAAGGATCATTGCACTGTTCGGTCTGCATAACATGATACCAGAACTTCCATATATCCAGGCATTTCAGGACATTGTAATGGATTATATCCGTACTGGTGTTTCAGATATCAGTTCTTTTCTGGATTGGTGGGAAGATTATGGAACGGGATTGTCATTAAATACTTCGGATGAACAGAACGCTATCAGGGTGATGACCATACATAAAGCAAAGGGCCTTCAATTCAGGGCTTTAATTGTGCCATATTGCAACTGGGGACTTGACCACCAGGTGCAACCTATTCTCTGGTGCAGACCAGATATCCATCCGTTCAGTGAACTGGTGATGGTGCCGGTAAGGTATTCCTCAGGATTGCAGAAAACGATTTTCAGGGATGAATATCATCAGGAAAGATTCAAAATTCATGTTGATAATCTTAATCTTCTTTATGTTGCTTTCACCCGTGCCCAGGAAAACCTGTTTGTCATGACTCCATATGAACCGCAGAAGGAAGAAAATCCCAGGAATGTTGCTAACCTGCTGGGATTATTACTGACAAAAGATCAAAATGGCGACGATATGCTGAAGCACTTTAACAGTGAATCCAAGCAATGGTCTATTGGTGAGCCTGAACAACCACCGGTAAAGGATAGAAAATTCCCTGCAACGACCTATATCAGTTATGCAGCAACCAATGTGCGTTCCAGGACCGGCTTACGAATTCACTGGCATAGTATGGATTTTTTTGATCCAGATGCAGAAAAGAAAATTAATTATGGAAAGCTAATGCATGAGATATTACAAAATATGGTTTCACGGGCAGATCTTGACCGCGCTATGGAAAAATTCCACCGCGAAGGCAAATTAAGCCAATCAGAATTGGAATCTATCCATGAAGAGATAATGGATTTTCTGGATCTCTCACCTGTTCAAAATTGGTTTTCAGGCGATTATGAAGTATTAAATGAACGGGATATTCTTATGCGTGACGGGCATGTGAGACGTCCCGACAGGGTAATGATTAAAGATAAACAAATCGTTGTTGTTGATTATAAATTCGGATCTTCAAGGTTACAGAAACATCAGGATCAATTAATTGAGTATATGAATCTGATACGGGAAATGGGTTATCATGATATAAAGGGCTTTATCTGTTATGTGAAGCAAAAACAGATCATTCCGATAATAGCTTAATAATGAGGCGATTTGCATGGGGACATGCCAGAAGATTTAACAGTTATCCTGAATATTTTCAGCAGCTGTTTGGAGGTCGTGTACAAAAACTATCCATCGATGCCGGATTCACCTGTCCTAACAGGGATGGCTCAAAAGGCCGGGGAGGATGTACATTTTGTAATAATAATGCTTTCAATCCCTCTTATTGTCAGCCAGAAAAAAGTATAACACAACAGCTTGAGGAGGGGATTGAATTTCACAGTAAAAGGTACCGGGGTATAAATAAGTTCATGGCTTATTTTCAGGCATATACCAATACTTATAATCACCTTGACAGATTAAAGACCTTATATAGCGAAGCACTGGAATATCCTGGTGTGGTAGGCCTTGCCATCGGTACACGCCCGGATTGTATTTGGGAGGAATTGCTTGATTGGCTGGGTGAGCTGTCAGAAAAGTATTATGTAATTGTGGAATATGGTATCGAATCCTGCTATAATAAAACGCTGATGAGAATCAACAGAGGACATACATTTGAGGATTCATTAAAAGCAATCGATATGACTGCAAAAAAAGGAATCAGGCAGGGGATCCATCTGATAATTGGCCTCCCGGGAGAGAATGAATCAGATATCCTTTCAGGGATGAAAATGATATCCCGGTTACCTGTTCAAAACATTAAGTTTCACCAGTTACAAATAATAAGGAATACCAATCTGGCAAACGAATATGAAAAAAAACCTGATAGTGTTAAACTATATTCACTGAAAGAATATCTTGATTTAATGATCAGGATCATTGAGTTACTCAATCCAGCTTTTATTGTAGAGCGGATAGCTGGAGATGCCCATCCCGATTATCTTATCAAACCCAGATGGGGATTAAGATATGATGAAATACTGAAAAAATTCGAAGACCTGTTAGAAAATCGGGATACATGGCAGGGGAAGAGGTTTAAGGGAAAAGATGAAAGATAAAAGGGAAAAGATAAAAGATAAAAGGACAAAGATAAAAGATAAAAGATAAAAGGAAAACGTAAAACGTCCTCAAATGGTTATTAATGAGTACTTAAGAATGATGAATATTACAAAGTTAAAAGCCCCGAAAGGGTTTGACTATGAATAACCAGGTACGAAATGCCGGGTATGGAGACCAGGAATGAACTCAACCCTGAAGGAGTTGAATTATCGATATTGATTAACAAAAAGTGTCAACCAAAATCAGGACGACACAATGGCCGCAGTTGTCGCAATTGTCACAGGATTGAAGGAAGACAGATGAAAATAAAAAATGCTAAAATCTCTTAATTGCAATTAAACGTTTCAAAACAAGAAGAAATGACTAAAATCGAAAGGAAAGGCTGAGTCTGACGAAGAATTAATAACAATTGAAGCACAATTGAAGTACAACTGAACTAACAATTGAATATACTATTGAATCACTTCCTTGAAGAAATAGCGAAACATCTCTATTCAGCATATGGTGATAAGCTGAAGGATTGCTGTGTTGTTTTCCCAAACCGCAGGGCTGGATTATTTTTTAACAAATATCTTTCAGAACTGACGGAAAAGCCGGTTTGGGCGCCCGAATACTTTACCATCAGTGATCTGATGGTTGAGCTGTCAGAACTTGAGCCTGCGGATGAATTACTTACACTATTTGAACTTTACAAGGTCTATTGTGAGGAGAAAAATATACAGGAAAGTTTTGATGAATTCTATTTCTGGGGTGAGATTATGCTTGCAGATTTTGATAATATTGATAAATACCTTGTCAACGCCACGAAATTATTTCAGAATATTACTGACCTGCGAAATATTGAGGATCAGTTTTCCTATCTGTCAGAAGAACAGATCAAAATCATTAAGAGATTCTGGCAAAATTTCGAACCGGGTTGGTCGGGCCAACATAAAGATAAGTTCCTGGAAACATGGAAAGTATTAAATAATATCTACAGCAGGTTAAGGGATATACTGGCAGAACATAATATTGGATATGAAGGTATGATTTACCGTGATGTAGCGGACAAACTGGTTAATGGCGAAAAGATCAACCTTCCATTTTTGAAAATCTTTTTTATTGGGTTTAACGCACTGAATGAATGCGAGAATGCACTTTTCAAATATTTATCCACCAGAAATCTGGCAGAATTCTTCTGGGATTATGATGAATATTATTTAGTGAATAAAAATCATGAAGCAGGCAGGTTTATCCGGCGGAATATCGACGAGTTTGGTGCTACAGAAATCAATCTTTCATTTAGCAGTCTGACAACCCGGAAAGAGATCCGGGTCGTTTCTGTCCCTTCCATGGTTGGTCAGGCAAAGATCTTGCCGGAATTGTTATCCAATATGGAAGATATTTCTCATGAAACAGCAATCGTCATGGCTGATGAACATTTACTGGTTCCTGTACTGCATTCGTTACCGGAATCTGCCGATGATTTCAATGTCACAATGGGTTATCCGGTAGATAAAACACCTGTATATGCCCTTATTGAACATATTATTGATTTACAGAATAATTCAAGGAGACAGAACGATCAGAAGTGGAGATTTTATTATCGTGATGTACTGGCGATTCTCAACCATCCATTTATTCACCAGGACTACGAAACTGAGATTGATCAATTGATCGATGATATTACAGAAAGGAATAAAATATATCTTACAGGTGAGGAATTGAATATAAATACTTTTCTTGGATCGATATTTACCCGGATTGATGAACCAAAAAACATACCTGCCTACCTGCTCCATATTCTTGAAAAACTGGCCAGGGATAATATCAATCAGGAACATAGCTATAAGGCACTTGAAAATGAGATCATATTCCAGCTGTATGTCCGGATAAAACGGCTGAAAGAAATAATTGATAACAGTAGTATTCAGTTCCTTACCCGGACATTGTTCAGACTCCTGCGAAAAACCCTGATGCATACACGCATTCCTTTCAGTGGGGAACCGCTTATTGGATTGCAAATAATGGGTGTGCTTGAAACACGGGGACTTGATTTTAAGAACCTGATTATGTTATCAATGAATGAAGATATATTCCCCGGATCACCTGTAAGTCATTCATTTATTCCCCATCATCTCCGGTTTGGATTTGGTCTTCCGACAATTGAACACCAGGATGCTATCTATGCTTATTATTTCTACCGGCTGATACAACGTGCAGAAAGAATAATCCTTGTTTATAACAGCAAAACAGAAGGTTTATCTACAGGTGAAAAATCAAGGTTTATACATCAGTTGTTATTTGATCCGGCCTTTTCGGTCAATGAAAAGATCATAGCATATAATATTCAGGCTAATCCCGAAAAACCTGTATGGTTAAGTCAGGATAAAATATCAATGGATATTCTTAATACATATATATCCGAAAACATTAAAAATAAGTACCTGTCTCCCAGCGCTTTAAATGTGTATATTGATTGCCGTTTAAGGTTCTATTTTCGCTATATAGCCCGGTTGGAGGAACCAGATGAAGTAGCGGAAGAGGTTAATCAGTTGTTATTTGGAAATATGCTGCATGCTGCGATAAACAGGCTTTATGAACCGTTAATGGAAGGGGAGATTACATCCGTATCATTGAGAGAATTATTGAATAATAAAGTGCGTATCAACAGTGCGATCCATCATGCTTTTAACCAGGAGTATCAATCAGTTGCCGATAAAGGCAAAGCAGAAATTGAAGGCAGGAACCTGATTGTCCGTGAAATCCTGAAGCAGTACCTTATCCAGATAATAAATACGGATATCAATTATACACCATTCAGGATAATCGATCTGGAAGGGACTTACAGAATGGATATTTCTGTCAAAAAAGAAGATAAATTGCTTCGTGTTAGCATAGGTGGCAAAATAGACAGGATTGACAATGTTGGTAATGAAATTCGGATTATTGATTACAAAACAGGCAGGGTTGACAGAAAAATTTCAGATATCGACAGCCTTTTTGATCGTGATCTAAGTGACCGGAATCATGCTGTATTCCAGACCCTTTTGTATTCGAAACTTTTTTACAGTTCAGAAAAGCAGCAGGATAAGATGATCGTTCCGGGTTTATATGCCATCAGGGAATTAACCTCAAATGATTTTGATTACCATATCCTGTTCGGTGCACAGAGGAACAAAGAAATACTATCAGATTATCAACATCTTGATATACAATTCACAAAAAAACTAATAGGAATTGTAGAAGAAATGTATAATAAGGATATTGGTTTTTTCCCGACACGGATAACGGAAAAATGTGAATATTGTCCCTACCGGGAGATATGTCACAGGTAAAGGAGTTAACACTTTGCGAACTCACCCCCTATTGGTTCCCCCTCTCTCATGAAAGAGGGGGGCAGGGGGGTGAGTACAACGATTATTAAATAATTTATAATCAATATCTTCGTTCAATTCGAGTAACTCATTATATTTGTACCAGTTCAAATCTTAATCACACAACAATGTTTCATGAATTTTCAACTTTCAGTGTTGAAATCAATGATGATAAATATACCAGGGATGATGGTGTAGTTTTCTCACAAACGGCGGTGCTCAAGTTTATTTCTCCAGATGGACATTATGAGACAAAGTTATCGGCAGGGTACGCCAGTGAGGACTACATCATGTCATTGATTCGTGAAGGCAGGGAACTTAACCTGGACAGGTGCTACATCGATCATTTGTCACTTGAATCGTTCAGGCAGGAAAAGGATCTTGATAGAAAAACCTATGTCGAAATAGCAGGATTCAGTGCGAAAGACTCATTCATTAACAACAAATATCTGATCGATCTTAGCTATGCCCACTTCACCTCCGGGACTTTAAATTTTGAGAATTCATACTTTGCAAAAAATGCACTGACACTCCACGCATCAAAGATTACAAATGGTGGTCTTGATTTCCATAATGCTCATCTGCCGGATGGAGATCTGAACTTTACCAACCTCGTAGTAGAAGGAACGGTAGATTTTAAGAATGTGAAATTTGGACGGGGATCAAAAGACTTCCAGGATGCATCATTTGGAGAGGGTGATATTCTTTTTGTAAATGCAGATTTCAATGATGGTGATGTATCATTTGTGAACACGCAGTTTGGAAGTGGTAATATTTCTTTCAAAGTGGCCCGGTTCGGCACCGGCAGGGTGGACTTTCATTTTGCGAAAGTGGGGGAGGGTGATATTTCTTTTGAAAGGACTGAGTTTGGTAATGGCAGAGTGGATTTCAGGACAGTAGAATTCGGGACCGGAAGGGTGAACTTTAACCGTGCTATTTTTGGCAATGGAGATGTATCTTTTGAGGCAAGCCAGATCAAAGAAGGTAAAATCAGTTTTACGAAAGCTGAATTTGGTGAGGGTAATCTTTCATTCGAACTGGCTGAGTTCGATCATGCTGATGCCAGCTTTGACCGTGCAGATTTCAATGGTGGGAACATTAGTTTTCATAATGCACGATTCAGATCCCTGGGTCTTACCTCCTGTCATCTTAACCATTATACTGACCTCAGGGTGGCTGTGTGCCCCTTTATGGACCTTTCGGATACAGTTGCCAGGGATATTATCGATCTGAAACCTTATGAATTTGATATCAGGGTTGATACCATTAACTTTTCAGGGATGAGACTGCTTGGAAGGATTTTTATTGACTGGGAAAAGAATCATGTTAAAAAGCTCATTATGTCACAGAGAGATACATCTAAAAGGATCAAAGCAGAACAATTCAGAACCCTGAAACAGAATTTTAATGTGACAGGACAATACAGTGATGAGGATAAGGCATATGTGGAATTTAAACGGCTTGAATCCAAAGCCATCCTGGAGGAAGCATATCAAAAACAGCGTCTCAGCGTGATTTGGATATATCCCCTGTATATCTTCAAACTTGTGGTGTTTGACCTGGCCGGTTTATATGCTACCAATCCTGTTAGGGTAATGATCAGTATGCTGGTTAGCTATTCAACATTCAGCCTGATCGCTGCCCTGCTGATTCTTACTACGGATTCTACAATTATCTCATCCATGGGAGAAAGTAGCCTGAGCCTTATTGGTAAATCATTTTACTATACAGCAATTACCTTTCTGACGATAGGATACGGTGATTACTACCCGTCCGGTTCACTTCACTGGTTTGCCGGGATAGTAGGCTGGGTAGGTCTGTTTCTGATGTCTTATTTTACCGTTGCTTTTGTAAGAAAAGTACTGCGATAAACCAATTCCTGAGGAGTATTAAAGCAACTTATTGAAGAGATCCGGCCTTAATTCCCTGGTTCTTCGAATGGATTCTTCCAATTTCCACTTCTCAATTTCTGCAGCATTTCCTGAAAGAAGTATTTCAGGTACTTTCCATCCTTTATAATCTGCCGGCCTGGTATAAACAGGAGAAGCCAGCATACCATCCTGGTAAGAATCCATTAGCGCTGATGTTTCATCCGACAATACTCCGGGTATCAGCCTGACGATACAGTCAACCATGATGGCTGCAGCAAGTTCACCACCGGTAAGAACATATTCGCCGATTGAAATCTCCCTCGTGATCAGGTGATCCCTGATTCTCTGGTCAACACCTTTATAATGTCCACAAAGGATGAGCAGATTATCCTTAACGGAGAGTTCATTGGCTGATTGCTGGTTAAACAACTCTCCGTCAGGGCTGGTATAGATAATTTCATCATAATTTCTCTCTGTCCTTAATGCACTGATGGCAAGGTCAACAGGTTCAATTGACAGAACCATTCCAGCCTCTCCACCGAAAGCATAATCGTCAATTCTTTTATGTTTGTCCCTGCTGTAGTCCCTCAGGTTATGGATGAGGATTTCGACAATCCTGTCTTCCCTGGCTCTCTTTATAATGGATTGATTCAGGGGACTTTCCAGTAGTTCCGGAACACCTGATATTATATCTATTCTCATTGATAAGTTAATTTTTACAAAGGTAGGGAATATAGTGGAGTTGATTCGGGTTATTATCCTGAAATCCCCATAAAATGGCGATTAATTCGAAAAAAACTTTGACTGTTATTGTTAATTCCCTATTTTCGTAATCTATATGATTGTTCTGTAAAAGAACAGTGTTAAGAAAATACTTTAATGAAGTGACCAGATTCAAGATGAATCTGTCACCGGTAAAAATAATCCCGGTGAAATTATGGAAAAATCTGCATCCAAATCTGAGTTTGAGACTGAAGAAGAGTCCACAAATCCTTTAGATAGTGAGACTGAAGTCCTGGAAAATGAGGGTGAAAAACCCCGGATTCAAGACGCTGCTGAATTAGCGGACGGAGATAGTGATACCATAAAAGATCACGCCGGTCAGGATAACCAATCCACCGGATCTGATGAGGAGGAACCATATTCCGCAAATGATGAAAAAACGGTTAAATCCGTGTCCTCCTCTATCCCCGGTAGTGATCTGGGATCTGCAGGAACTGTGGAAGAAGAAGTTAATCATTCTGTCTCTGATCCTCCTGGGGAAGTGCCAACTGAAACAGGAGATGATATTGAAATGAAAGATAGTGACTTGAGTGGTTCAGCGACAGGTAAGTTACCTGCGGGAGTTGAAACTGCTGAGGAAGAGGATCCGGACCATCCGGTTATAGAGCCTGCCGGGGGGACCATTGTGGAAGAAACGAAACCGGCAACAGAGAAAAAACAGGAAGAATTTAAAGTTGATTACTCCACCCTGACGAGGGAGGATCTTGTGACCAGGCTTGACGAATTGCTTGAAAGTAAAAGTGTTCAGGATATCCGCACGGATGTGGATAACATTAAACTGAATTATTATAAGAAGTTTAAGATTGAAGTTGAACAGAAACGGAAAAAATTTGTAGAGGAGGGGGGCGATATAGATGATTTTCAGGCACCTGAAGATCATCTGGAATCGCAGATAAAAGAGTTATTCAAGAAATTCAGGGAACTGAAAGCTAACAGCAACAGACTTCTTGAACAGGAAAAAGTTACCAACCTCGAAAAGAAATATGAGGTTATTGAAAAAATCAAAGACCTAATCAACCGTAAGGAATCAATTAATAAGACCTTCCAGGAGTTTCGGGATCTTCAGAAAGAATGGAGATCCATTGGTCTGGTACCGCAACAAAATCTTAAAGATCTCTGGGATACATACAACCATCATGTTGAGAAATTCTATGATTATATTAAGATCAATAAGGAGCTGCGGGATCTTGATTTGAAGAAAAACCTGGAAGCCAAGATAGAACTTTGTGAAAAGGCAGAAGAACTTCTATTAGAACCTTTCATAATCAGTGCATTTAACAAATTACAGAAATTTCATGATGAGTGGCGTGAGATTGGTCCCGTACCTGCTGAAATGAGGGCAGAAATCTGGGAAAGATTCCGCGATGCAACATCCAAAATTAACAGGAAGCATCAGCAACACTTTGAGAACCTTAAAAAAGAACAGAAAAAGAATCTTGAACAGAAGCGTATATTATGTGAAAAAGCCGAGGAAATATCCAATCTTGTTCTTTCAAGTATTAAGGAATGGGAGGAAAAATCCAAGGAACTGATTGATATTCAGAAAGTATGGAGGTCCATTGGGTTTGCTCCAAAAAAGGATAATAATAAAATATATAAACGTTTCCGATCTGCCTGTGATCAGTTCTTTAACAGGAAACGCGAATTTTATGCCCAGAACAAGGAGATGTACCAGAATAATCTTCAGCTGAAAACAGATCTTTGCATTCAGGCTGAAGCCTTAAAGGATAGTACAGAGTGGAAAAAAACAAGTGAGGATTTAATCCATTTGCAGGAGCGTTGGAAAGAAATTGGGCCTGTGCCACGTAAATATTCAGACCATGTGTGGAAAAGATTCCGTGCAGCCTGTGATCATTTCTTCGAAAGAAAAAGTGCCTATTACAGTTCAATAGATAAAACATTTGAAGATAATCTTTTAAAAAAGGAACAACTTATAGAAGAGATTGAAAGTTGTAAGCTGACAAATGACCTGGCAGAAAACTTCAAAATACTGAATGATTTTCAGCGGAGGTGGGCTGACATTGGCTTTGTACCCCTGAAGGAAAAAGATGCTATACAGGAAAGGTATCGCCTGGCCCTGAATCAGCATTATGATAATCTGAAGATTGACGATCATAAAAAGAATCTTCTAAAGTTCCGCAACCGTATCAATAATATCCTTCAGAAGCCAAAGTCCGATTTAAAACTCAGACAGGAAAGGGATAAATTTGTTGCCCGCCTGCAACAACTTAAAAGTGATATCGTGCTCTGGGAAAATAATATTGGTTTTTTTGCAAAATCCAAAAATGCCCAGGCCATGATTGATGAAGTGAATAATAAAATCTCCAATGCCCGCGATACCATCAAACTCCTTGAAGCCAAAATTGAGTTGATTGATAATCTGGAAATAGATCAGGGTTAGAATTTATACTGATTAAAATTATTAACTTTGCCAACTTATTAAAGATGGTTTCCAATTGTCATCAAGCAAATACATTTTTATTACAGGCGGTGTAACCTCTTCACTAGGGAAAGGCATCATCTCTGCCTCCCTGGCAAAACTTCTTCAGGAAAGGGGATTATCGGTAACCATTCAAAAACTGGATCCATACATCAATGTTGATCCCGGAACATTGAATCCCTATGAGCATGGTGAATGTTATGTGACGGAAGACGGAGCTGAAACGGACCTTGATCTGGGACATTATGAAAGGTTTCTCGGGATTGCCACATCACAGGCCAATAATGTCACAACCGGAAGAATTTACCAGTCGGTTATCAACAAGGAAAGGCGGGGTGATTACCTTGGAAAAACCGTACAGGTTGTCCCTCACATCACCGATGAGATAAAAAGAAGGATCAAGCTGTTGGGAGCCAGGTATAAATATGATGTCATCCTTACCGAAATAGGAGGTACTGTTGGTGATATTGAATCCCTGCCATATATTGAAGCCGTCAGGCAGCTTAAATGGGAACTGGGCCCCGGCAACACCCTCGTGATACATCTCACCCTCGTTCCATACCTTTCTGCTACAGGAGAATTAAAAACAAAACCGACACAACACTCTGTAAAAGTATTACTTGAAACAGGTATACAGCCTGATATCCTTGTCCTGCGGACAGAAAAAACACTCACCCGTGACCTTCGCAGAAAAGTTGCTCTGTTTTGTAATGTTGAATATGATTCGGTTATTGAGTCCATCAATGTATCGACGATATATGAAGTACCACTTTTGATGCAGAAAGAAAAACTGGATGCAATCGTCATTCGGAAACTTGGTATTAAGAGCAGCAAGAATCCGGATATGAAGCCCTGGAAAGAGTTTGTCAGTAAATTAAAACATCCCCGGCAATCCGTTGATATAGCCCTTGTTGGGAAATATGTTGAACTGGCCGACGCATACAAATCAATCATCGAATCAATTAACCATGCAGGAGCCTTTCATAACAGTAAGGTAAACATTCACTCCATTCATTCTGAAGATATCACCTCTCAGAATGTAGCAGAGATCCTGAACGGGATGAAGGGTATGATTGTTGCTCCAGGATTTGGTGACAGGGGTATTGAAGGGAAAATCACGGCAGCCCAGTTTGCAAGGGAGAAGAAAATACCATTTCTGGGTATCTGCCTGGGGATGCAATGTGCTGTTATAGAGTATGCCAGGAATAAGTTAGGACTGACCAGGGCTCATTCTACAGAGATGAATCCGATGACCCCCGATCCTGTTATTGATCTGATGGAAGAGCAAAAGGGTGTGTCCGAGAAAGGAGGTACGATGCGCTTAGGTGCCTATGCATGTCGCATTAAGGAGGGTACGCTGGTGCATAGACTATATGGCAAAACCTTAATCAGGGAAAGACACCGGCACAGGTACGAGTTTAATAACGATTACCTCAAGGAGTATGAAAAGAATGGTATGATTGCTTCAGGAATCAATCCGGATAACAAGCTCGTTGAGATCATCGAAATTCCGAATCATCCATGGTTTGTGGGCATACAGTTCCATCCTGAATACAGCAGTACGGTTATGAAACCACATCCATTGTTCATCGGATTAATAAAAGCAGCGCTGGAGTTAAAAGCAGGTGATAGCAAGGGATCAAAATCAAAAAAGATGTATACAGCTTCTACCAGATAGAACTGTTAAATAATCATAATAATCTTCTAGTAATAAATTAATGAAATTTTTAACCACAAAGGTCACAAAGTACATCACAAAGGACTCAAAGGTTCATAACCGGGATCCTTTGTATTCCTTTGTGGTTAAAAAAATGATCTGAAGAGAATATGGACAGAAATACGTTAATAGGGATCTTAATTATTGCGGCTATACTGATCGGCTATATGTTACTGAACAGGCCATCCAGGGAGCAGCTTGAGGAAGCCCAGAGGATCAGGGACTCACTGGCAAATGTACAGCAGATGGTAACGGATACTGTAATCCAACCTGTAGTGGTTGAACAGGAACAAATGGAGACAGCTGTATCTGTCGCTGACAGGGTAGATGATTCGACACAGGTTCGGGTTAATCTTGATAGTTATGGAAGTTTTGCAAGTGCAGCAACAGGTGAAAAAGAAATGATTGTAATAGAAAATGATCTTATTAGGTTAACCCTGTCAACGAAGGGTGGCAGGCCCTATTCTGTCCGGCTGAAAAATTATCAGACATATGATTCTTTGCCACTTATCCTTTTTAATGGTGATTCAACTGTTTTTGGATTGAATTTTTTTGCGAATAACCGCAGTATCAACACTAATGAACTTTATTTTATACCTTCCAGGGAGGAAAAGCTGATTACTGTCCAGGATCAACCCGAAACCATTTCCATGAGGTTAAATGCAGGTGATGACCGTTTCATAGAGTATGTTTATACACTTGCCCCGGGTGATTATATGGTCGATTTTGATATGCGATTCTATAATATGCAGGAAATTCTCACCAACAGGATCAATTTCATCGATCTTAACTGGGAAATTTATGTGCCCGCCCATGAACAGGGCAGGATCAATGAGTTGAATTATACAACAATTCTGTTCAGGCATTATCAGGATGAGGTCGAAAGACTAAATCCGAGAAGCAAGAAAGATGTTGCTGAAAAGGATGTACCAACCCGACTTCAATGGATTGCCTTCAAGCAACAATTTTTTTCTTCCGTGCTGATTGCTGACGATAATTTTGCCAATGCTTATGTCATCTCTACTAAGCTGGATGAAACGAACAAATTTTTAAAAACCTTTTCGGCACAGATCGGGCTTCCTTTTGAACCACAACAGGATTATACTATTCCGATGGCTTTGTATTTTGGTCCCAATCACTTCCGCACACTAAGAAATTACGGGAATGAACTGGATGAGCTGGTTAATCTTGGTGGAAACCTGAGCCGCTGGATCAACCGGTATATGATCATTCCTGTTTTCAGTTTTCTCAGCGGTTCTATTAGAAGTTACGGACTCATTATACTTCTGCTGACTATTATTATCAAGATCGTTTTATTTCCACTCACTTACAGGTCATATAAGTCAATGGCAAAGATGCGAGTCCTGAAACCGGAAATTGATGCTATCAATGAGAAAATCCCGAAAGAAAAAGCCATGGAAAGGCAACAGGCAACCATGGCATTGTATAAGAAGGCCGGTGTCAGCCCGCTTGGTGGTTGTCTGCCCATGCTTCTGCAAATGCCGATCCTTTTTGCCATGTTCCGGTTCTTTCCCACATCCATCGAGCTGAGGCAACAGAGATTCCTCTGGGCCCATGACCTGTCAACCTATGATTCCATCCTTGACCTTCCCTTTAACATCCCGATGTATGGCGATCATGTAAGCCTGTTCACCCTGCTGATGACTGCCTCCACTATCCTGACCATGCGTATCAGTAACCAGGCCAGTGCCTCTTCCTCCCAGATGCCGGGAATGAAAGGTATGATGTACATTATGCCGGTCATGTTTATGTTCATCCTGAATAATTTTTCAGCTGCCCTGACCTATTATTATTTCCTGGCAAATATTATCACATTCGGACAGAATCAGCTGTTCAAACAGTTTATCGATGAAGAGGAACTGCTGAAGAAACTGCAATCAAACCAGAAGAAAACACCGAAAAAGAAGTCCGGTTTTCAGAAAAGACTGGAGGATATGGCAAAGAAAAGGGGTTACAGGCCGTCGAAGCGGTGAGGAGAATAATGATTCAAGCTCTTTTATTTCGGCTGACCAGGTGGTCATGGGGACAGGAACAGGAAAATGGTTTGATTAGATAAAGTGTAAGTAAAAATAGTTTAAAATCAAATATTTAAGAAGGCTAAGGCTAAGGTAGAATTGTTTCTGGATTATTAATAGCATAGAAAGAACTATGTCATCCCGACGATACGCCGTAAGGAGAGAGGAGGGAACTCGTAATCGATTACGATAAACAAATATCTGGGGCACTCTAATAAATATGATTGTCTTTTATCCGAGGAGGTCCCTCAGTCGCTTGCCTGCAAGAAGGCACGCTTCGCCCCTTCGGGATGACATGTTTCACTTCTTTGCATAGTATATAGAAGCAAAATACATAACCGTCAACAAATTCATCACCCCTTCATAACAAAATCCCGCAGATAATTTATCTTGCGGGATTTATGTTTGCGGGACGTGGTGCCACTCGCACCATCTTTCGTTTTATTAAGCAACCATTAAATTACCATTTCGATCAGGTCCCCATGTTTTGGAGTTTCCTATTAACATCCACCATCTTAATTGCCGTAATAGCTGCTTCAACTCCCTTATTGCCGTGTGTACCGCCAGCACGTTCCCTTGCCTGCAGAATATTCTGGGTTGTCAGGATACCAAAAATGAAAGGGATATTATATTTCAGGTTGAGTTCTGTTATTCCCTGCGTAACTCCCTGACAAATATAATCGAAATGACGTGTTTCACCCTGGATGACACAGCCGAGACAGATAACAGCATCAGGTTTGGTTGACTCTGCAAGCTGTTTCGCAGCAAACGGGATTTCAAAACTTCCGGGAACATTTATGACCATGATGTTATCAGCTAAAACACCTGTTCGTTTGAGAGTGGTTAAGGTACCCTGCAACAGAGCATCTGTAATTTCCTTATTCCATTCTGAAACAACAACCCCGAATCTCATGTTTTTCGATGAAGGAATCTCCAGAGGACTATATTCAGACAGGTTTTTCTTTTTTGTGGGCATGGTGTTTTGCTGCAATTAATAATCGTTAGAAGGTATTCTCTGTACTCACTCCCCTGTCCCCCTCTTTCTCGAGAAAGGGGGGAACCAAAGGGGGGTGAGTCAATTCGGAAACTATTCCTCCAGCATCATCTCTAATCGTGCGATATACTTGTCAATATTATTATTCCTTGCATAATCCGGAAAATCTTTCCTGATTTGCCGGTACAGTTCAATTGCTTTGGAGTATTCCTGAAGGTGTTCATAAACCTGGCCGGCTTTCATAAGGTAGAGGGGACTGGTGAAGTTGTTGATACTCATTTCTGCAGCTTCAAGGTAATAACTCAGTCCCTTTTCGAGTTCTCCCAGTTCGATATATGCGTCACCCATAGCGCCTTTTGCTATGGGTGCAACCATCTTGTCTTTTGATTTGAATTTCCCAAGATAATCAAGGGCTTCGTCATACTGTCCTGTTCGCAGGAAGGAAATTCCGGCATAATACCTGGCAAGGTTTGCGGATTTGGTTATTTTGTACTCATCAATTATCTCAAGGAAACCCGAATAGTTACCATCTCCATAAAGAGCAAGGTTAAATGAATCGGTTTCAAAATACTGTTCTGCTACATACATTTGTGAAAGAGCTTCATTTTCACGGGGTATCATATAAAACCTCTTAAAGCCGAGAAAAATAGCAACCAGGGCTAATCCAGCAGCTGTAATGCGGATGATTATTTTCTGGTTCTCTTCCAGGAATTGTTCAGTACGGGTTAATGCACTTTCAACACCTTCTCCCAGATCCGATCCATGTTTCTTCTTTGCCATAGAATTTCAATCGTTTATGAGATTAAAAAAACACCGCAAATGTAACTTTTTTGTGATAATTAGAAAAGTTATTTCTGGAAAAAGGCTAGTCAGGTCACAGAGGACCACAAAGATATATGAAAACCACAGAGGAAAAATGGATTATTGATGTATATAAGTTGATGGCCCCATTATTTATTCAACCCATTCCGGGGTTGTTATGTGGATTTACTTCATTACCCGGCACTTTGTACCGGGTTATTCATTGTTTAATCCTTACGGGACTCCGGCACTTCCTCAAACTCACCAGCAACCTGCCCTGATTTTGGATATCCTTCTCCATGCGCTACGTCCCACGCCCCACGCACTATGCCCCATGCACTATGCCCCATACACCAAGCATCATGCCCTCTGCTTCATGCTCTCTGCTACAATCTCTCTGCTCCAAGCACTCTGTTCCATGCTCCATGCCCTCTGCTCCTTACTCCCTACTCCTTACTCCCTACTCCTTACTCCCTACTCCTTACTCCCTACTCCTTACTCCCTACTCCTTATTCCCTACTCCTTATTCCCTACTCCCTACCATCATACCAAATCTTTTCTTAATTTTGCTGATACAGAAAAAACTATTTATGTTTCTCCGGAAGCTGAACCTGGCTAATTTCAAAAATTATGAACAGCTTGACCTTGAGTTGAGCAGGAAGATAAATTGTTTTGTCGGGGATAACGGAACCGGTAAAACAAACCTTCTGGATGCAATACACTACCTTTCCCTGTCGAAAAGCTTCTTCAATGCCATTGATACTCAAAATATTATGCACTCTATGGATTTTTTTACAATTCAGGGAGAATATGAACGGAATGGTAGTAAGGAGAATATATTGTGTGGTGTAAGAAAAAATAAACGAAAGCAGTTTAAAAGGAATAATAAAGAGTACCAGAGATTATCGGAACATATTGGTCTAATCCCTGTCGTTATGATCTCGCCTGCAGATAGCAGCCTGATTATTGAGGGAAGTGATGAGAGGAGAAAATTCATCAATGGTGTGATTTCGCAATATGACATTGAATATCTTGACAGTCTGATGAAATATAACCGGGCACTTGTTCAGCGTAATATCCTCCTGAAGGATTTTGCCCGATCCGGATTTTTCAATAAGGAATATATAGAGATATGGGATGCACAGCTTATACCACTTGGCCGGCTAATCCATGAAAGAAGGCTTGAGTTTGCGGCAAAACTTCAGCCAATATTTCAGGAATATTACAACAGTATTGCAGAAGGCAAGGAACAGGTTGAACTGATCTATACTTCTCAGCTGGCGGAGGGCGATTTTAAGGATTTATTGGAGCGATCCCTCGAGAAAGACCGGATTCTTCAGTATACCACGGTAGGTATCCACAAGGATGATCTTATCATGAATATCGGGGGATTTCCTATTAAAAGGAACGGATCACAGGGACAACAGAAAACATTCCTGGTTGCATTAAAATTTGCGAAATTTGACTTCATCAAACAACTGAATGGTTTTACACCGATTTTATTACTTGATGACATCTTTGATAAATTTGACAGGAAAAGGGTGAAACAAATTATTAAACTTGTTTCAGATCCGCATTTTGGGCAAATATTTATTACCGACACCAATCCTGAAAGAATAGGTAGTATTCTTACAGATCTGTCGATTGAACATAAAGTGTTTAAAGTTGAAAATGGTAAAATAACTGAAAGTCATGGATAGGATAAACGCCCGCAAGATCAGTGATGTGTTAAAAGAATTTCTACGGGAAAATAAACTTGACAGGAAATTTAAAGAACGCGAGCTGATGGAAAGCTGGGAGGAAATGGTAGGGAGGACCATTAACCGCTCAACAAAAAAAATCTATATACGTGAAAGGAAACTTTTTGTCGTTCTATCCTCTTCCGTTGTCCGAAATGAACTTCATATGCTGAAGGAAGAGATTGTCAGAAAGTTAAACGAGAAAATTGGAGAAGAAATTATTACTGAGCTTGTATTGAAATAGGACATATTTAAAGATAGGATAACCGTTCGCTTTTTGAGAAGAAAAAATCACATTCAATTACAGCATTCTCCTCACTATCAGATCCATGCACAGCATTCCTTTCGATTGATTCGGCATATCTGTGCCGTATGGTACCTTCCTCAGCCTCTGCAGGATTGGTGGCCCCGATCAGCTTTCTGAATTCTTCAACAGCGTTTTCCTTTTCCAGAATGGCAACAACTATTGGTCCTGAAGACATAAACTCGGTAAGACTCTCATAAAAAGGTTTGCTCCTGTGGACAGCGTAAAATTTCCCGGCCTGCTCAAGGCTCATCTTGATCATTTTTATTGCAATGATTTTAAATCCGGATTCATTGATCATATTCAGAATGGGTCCAATATACTGGTTACGTACTGCACCTGGCTTGATAATCGTTAATGTAATATTTCCTTCCATTTCATTAAACTAAAGTGAATTAAAATGTGGCGAAGATAACAATTTTTTAGAATGAACTGAGTCAGATAATTTTTATCTTTGCAATTTTCCGAAAATCTAATTATATCAAAGGTTTGAATGATACTTCAAAATATCTCACAAAGCAGGTTAGGGACCTGTTTGCTGATCCTGGTGAAATTGTCCTTGTCACGCATGTTAATCCTGATGGGGATGCCATTGGAACAATGCTCGGATTTTACTGGCTGCTGAAAAAGAAAGGATACCCAGTAAATATGATCGTTCCGAATGAGATCCCATTTTTTCTTGAATGGCTTCCCGGTTATCATCAAATAGTTATTTCTGAAATAAATCATGATAAGGCCACCGCATTAATCAGGAATGCAGAATTGCTTATTTGTCTTGACTTTAACGAATCGGACCGTCTGGGTGACCTGGAAGAAGAATTTCTGAAGGCTGGCGCAACAAAGATTCTGATTGATCATCATCCTGACCCGGGTGATTTTACCGATCATATTATTTCCTTCACAGCATTAGGTTCTGCTGCTGAGCTTGTTTATTACCTTGCTATAGAGCTGGGTATGAGAGAATTGATTGATAAAACAGTTGCCGAATGTCTTTTTACCGGGATCATGACCGATACAGGGTGTTTCAGTTTCAGCAGCTCGCAGCCGGAAACATATCTTGTTGTGGCTGATCTCCTTAAGACGGGGATTGATAAAGACAGGATATATATGCAGGTATATGACAATTACTCTGCTGACAGAATGCGCCTTCTTGGCTATAGTCTCAATGATAAAATGGTGGTACTGCCGGAATACCGGACAGCGTATATTTCACTTACCGAAAAGGAACTTCAAAAATATAATCATGTTACCGGTGATACGGAAGGATTTGTTAATATTCTCTTTTCTATAAAAGGTATCAGGTTAACAGCCCTTTTTATAGAAAAGAAAGATCATATTAAGATATCATTCAGATCAAGAGGTGATTTTCATATAAATAAATTTTCTGAAAGACATTTCAATGGAGGTGGTCATAAAAATGCTGCGGGTGGTGAATCAAACCTGTCCCTTGAACAGACAATTGATAAATTTGTAAAGTTATTACCTGGTTATGCTAAGGAATTATTGAGCGGATGAAACGATACTGGCTATACCTGTTTATAAGTATTATTTTATTTCCCCTGGTCACCTGTAAAGAAGAGAAGAAAAAAATGTCTGATAAGGATATCGGGGAACAAAAGGAAATCATGGTCCGGGTAAATAAATACCTGGTGAAGAAGGATGTTGAACTTATTGAAAGTTATATTGACCGCAGGGAGTGGGAGATGGAAGTGACGGAATCGGGTTTATTTTACCAGATTTATGAGCATGGTAATGGTAAACCAGCGGAATCAGGGAGATATGCAACGATTAATTATATGGTCAGTTTGCTGGATGGTACAATCTGTTATGATTCTGATGAGACAGGTCCAAAACAATTCCTGATTGGCAGGAGTAACGAGGAATCCGGCCTGGAACAGGGAGTCCTCATGATGCGGGTTGGAGATAAGGCACGTTTTATCATGCCACCACATCTGGCACATGGTTTGCTGGGAGATGAAAGGAATATCCCGCCACGGTCAATCATCGTATATGAGGTTGAACTACTTGAGATTTCTGATTAGGGAAGGATCTGTCGTGATGATGAAAGATGCCGTGCTTTACAGTTTAAGAATAATCCGGTTCATTACGCAACCATATCTGGTTAATCATCGTCTTAGTAAACCGGAAGATGAGCACTGATACATATTGATGAGGCGGGGATTTATTGCAATATCCTGATGTTAATCGCACTATATAATTTTTAAAAAGGTTGAAAAAGAATCCTTTGTGCAGAGAAGAAACCTG
>LJUQ01000189.1 GCA_001304505.1 Bacteroides sp. SM23_62_1 | reverse complement strand
TGCATCAGTACCGGTAATCCCGATGCTATATTTACCATCTGCCCCGGTCAGTGTTTCCTGCGTGGTTCCCCTGACCATAATGATAACCCCAGCAAGGGGATCCCCCTCTTCCGAAGTTATTGTTCCCGTGACCGTTCTTAGCTGGGCACTGGCAAGGCTGATAACAAAACCGAGAAAAAGGAAAAATAATATACCGATTTTATGGTAGCTAGAATTGCTTATAATCAAAATCTTCTCCTGATTGATAATCCATTTCTTTCCTAAAATCAGGTTTAAGTTAAGGATTATTATATATTCAAAAAAATATTCTCTGTTTAAATATAATCCGCCAGCGATGGGATAAATGTCCCGGCTGGAAAGCCAGGACATTCAGACCTGCGTCGGTTATGGCAGTAGACAACTTTCAAGCCGGAATATCCATACCAGAGCCTGTTATGGCAGTGGACAGCTTATCTGCTATTGCATAGATTTTAAGGACTCACCCCTTATCCCCTCTCTCATGGGAGAGGGAGGATACAGGGGGGTGAGTACAATATCTTCCGTAAAACCCGGCCGATCATAGCTGACTTTACTATCTTTGCGGATACAAAAACATAGTCCACGATATTCATGATATCCTGACAAAACAGGGTATTCCATCTGAAAAAGATTCATGGGAGAATTTATTTCTAATCACGGGATGACATATCACCTGGTTACACTGGGATGTCAGATGAACAAATCGGACAGTGAACGTGCACGAACGGTCATTGAAGAAATGGGCTATACCTGGACCGACCAGGAGGAGGAAGCCCAGCTGATGGGTATCCTGGCATGCTCGGTCAGGCAGAAATCTATCGATAAGGTGTATTCGAGAATATACAAATGGAACAGCTGGAAAAAACAACGGAATCTACTGACTTTTTTATCGGGATGTGTTCTACCTGCAGACAGAGCTAAATTTTTAAAGTTGTTTGACCTTGTTTTTACAATGGAAGAACTTCCCGATCTTGAAAACATGATCGGCCAATATGGCGTGATCACTCCGGCAGTGGTTGTGAACAGGCAACAACAAATAGCACAAAAACCTGAACCGTTTGATGACGAACATCAACCTGACCACCATCTCATTGATCTGTTTGAAGTTACAGGGAAGAATGAAAAAACGGGGGGCGATGTCTTAAAATCATTGAAATCCCTTCGAAGGAACGAATTAAAACTGGGTAAATTCTGGGAAATAACTCCCGTTTATACCTCATCATTTGAAGCATTTGTCCCAATCCAGAACGGATGTGACAAATTCTGTACTTTCTGTGCTGTTCCATATACACGGGGAAGGGAGGTATCAAGACCATCCGCGGAAATATTCTCGGAAATAAAACAACTGATTGACGATGGTTATAAATCTATTACACTTCTCGGCCAGAACGTCAACTCATATGGAAGGGATAAAAAAGATTCTGAAATGACTTTCAAAGAGCTCCTGGAAAAAATAGGACAGTTATGCGACTCTTCAGGAATAGAGGTTTGGATATATTTCACCTCACCCCACCCAAAAGATATGACGGACGATGTTATCAAAGTGATCAGCCAATATAAAAGCCTGGCGAAACAGATCCATCTTCCCATCCAGAGCGGCGACGACACGGTGCTGAAGAAAATGAACCGTAATCACACGGTTGATAAATACAGAAAAATCATCCTTTCAGTCCGGAAATACTTACCGCAATCAACAATTTTCACTGATATCATTGTTGGATTTACAGGGGAAACGGATGAACAATTTGAGAATACCCGTAAAATAATGGAGGAGTTCCGGTACAATATGGCTTATATTGCAATATATTCGCCACGGCCCGGTGCGGCAAGCTCAAAATGGATGGATGATATACCCCAGGATATCAAAAAGAAAAGACTTCATATACTTTCAGAGGAACTGAAAAAATATAGTTCAGAACATAACCGTAAAATGATTGGCAGGAATTATAAAGTCCTTGTAACAGGAAAGGATCGCAAAGAGGGATACCTTTCAGGGTATACAGAAGGAAGGATAATCGTTCGCTTTCCTTCAGATGATACCACATTAATAGGGAACTTTGTGAACATCCTGATTAGTTCTGCAGCTGATTTTTCCGTTGAAGGAGTATGTCAGCCGGTCGGCGAACCTGAAATAACCGCCAGATGAATAAAAAGGTAGCCTTCAAAACACTTGGGTGCAGGCTGAACCAGTATGAGACCGACTGCCTGGTTTCCGAATTCTATCATGCCGGTTACCAGGTTGTTGATTTCAGGGATAAGGCTGATGTATACATTATCAATACCTGTACAGTTACAAACCAGAGTGATAAAAAATCCAGGAATCTCATTCACCAGGCCACCAGGAATAATGATTCCACAATTATTATCGTGACAGGTTGTATGGTGGATAATTATAAGGACAGGCTTGATCAGATCCCCGGTAATCTCTATTATGTTGATAATATTCGGAAAAGCTCAGTCCTTGAGCTTGTTGAAACCCATTTCCGCGGAGAAGTCCGCAATCCCGATTTACTAAACCCCGGTGCCTTTAGTTTTACTCCGGCCGACACTACTTTTCATACAAGGAGCCTGATAAAAATTCAGGATGGCTGCGATCATTATTGCACATACTGCATTGTCCCCTTTGTCAGAGGCAAAGCTGTGAGCCGGCCTGTTCAGGATATTATCACAAATGTTCACCAGGTTATTGAATTCGGATTCAGAGAAATCGTATTAACCGGTGTGAATATAGGCAGGTATTATGCTGAAGGGACAACATTTGAAGACCTGGTGGAAAAAATCCTGGATCTCCCGGGTGATTTCCGGATGAGGATCTCATCCATTGAACCGGAAGGATTTGGTGATAAGCTGATCTCACTGTTCAACCATCCTAAATTAATGCCACACCTCCACCTGTGCCTTCAGAGCGGATCAGAATCTATCTTGCTGAAAATGAGGCGAATGTATTCTCTACCTGATTTTGTTAATATCATTGATAGAGTCAAAAAAAATTATCCCGATTTCAACTTTACAACGGATATCATCGTTGGTTTTCCGGGTGAATCAGACGAAGACTTTAATATGACCTGCAAAATTGTTAAAGAAATAGGCTTCAGCCATATCCATACATTTAAATATTCGCGAAGGACGGGTACCCGGGCCGACAGGATGCCGGACCAGATACCGGAAAGAATAAAAAATGAAAGAAGCGAAATAATTCGCCGGATATCTGTGGAAAACAAACGGGCTTTCCGTCGATCGTTGGTAGGTAAAGAACAAATTGTACTGGTCGAAAAAGTACGCGGGAAAACCGGTTGGGGATATGGTGAACTTTATGTGCCTGTTGAATTCAGGCATCCTGAGGCAAAGGAAAACATGCTCCGGAGGGTAAAACTGACCGGACTGGGTGAAGGTGATGACCCGGTGCTGCTTGGGAAGGATGAAGGATGAGTGCCGGGTATTGAGTGGAAAGTCAGTTTTCAGTTGTCGGTTGTCAGTTGTCAGTTAGTGTGTGGGTATTGAGTTTAAGTGTGACGGTGAAATATATGATTGGGGATGGAACAAAGAATTGAGTGAGAGAATGTGTAGAGAAAAATCACAAAGGGATTTAACTATTAATAACCCGGTACGAAGTGTCGGGCATGGAGACCAGGATTGAACTCAACCCTGAAGGCCTGCCTGCCCTTTAGATTTACTTTTTTATTAACAAAAAGTGTTATCCAAAATCAGGACGACACAGAGTACAGAGTTCTGCAGGATGTCATCCTGCAGACGGCTATCCTGGAGATGATGACGTAACCCCCGGTTGTTAAGCGGGGTGGATGGATTAAGGGTACGGTCCTGAGAAACAGGTATACGCTGCCTTATGGAAAGCGGAGTTCGATTTTTGGTATTCGGTTTTTCGATATTTCGTATTTGTATCGGTTTTTGTTATTTGCAGTTTCATATTTCGTGCCTGGTTATATCAAATTCTAATAGACAATGAAAATTTTTCCTCTAAGTATCTTATCCGTATTACTTTTTCTCCAGTTGACTGTTTATTCCCAGGAGCAGGATTGGCTGTACACCCTTTACTTAAATGAACAATATGACCAATTAATACAGGAAGCTAAAGCTGCAATCAGGACTGACAGCACAAGCAGTGATCTTTTTTACATACTTGGTTTGGCTTATGCGGAATTATCTAAATATGACAGCGCACTTTATTATTTACAAGGTGCACAGGAAAAAGATAGCACAAACCTTAAAATATTGTCAGCATCAGGAAGAATGTACACCTCGCTCGGACGTTACAATGAAGCCATACAGACATATGAAATAATTCTCAATAAGGATTCATCGATGATTAAACCACGAACACTTCTCGCCAATTTATTCTTCCTCCAAGATAACCATAGCGAAGCTATAATTCATTATGAGTATCTTGTCTTGAGAGATACATCTAACTACTTCTATTATAAACAACTGGGACGATGTTACCAGGAACTGGGAAATACAGATCTTGCCCTGGCTTGTTTCATAAAAGCGTTTATTCTCAATCCCTACGATCTTGGAATTGTTTCCAGAATGATAAACCTTTACCTGAGAAAAAGGGATTTCATCAATGGAATAGAACTGGCAAACAAAGGATTGGCAATCGATTCTATGAATATTGAACTTCTAAAGCAGAGGGCTTACCTATACTATTTAACAGAACAGTACAACCAGGCTACTCAGGATTTTCACCAGGCAATAGTTGCCGGAGACAGTAGTCAGTTTACCTTCAAATATCTTGGTTTATGTCTCTATGAGGAAAAAAAATTTTTTGATGCGCGCGAACATCTCAGGATGGCTTATATGAAAGATACGCTTGATGCAGAAACAACTTTTTTCCTCGCTCTCTCATACAGGTGGTCAAAGGAAGAAGAGAAGGGAGTGATATACCTGAATAAAACCCTGACACTTCTTCAACCGAATCCCAGGCAAATGAGCCGGATTTACATTGAACTTGCGGGTGTATACCAGGTACTTCACCAGTTTGATATGACGATAGAATCCTATATGAAAGCGCTTGAATATACTGACAATAAAGACCTGATATATTTCAGGTTGGGACAGGTATATGACGAAAACCTGGATAATAAAAAAATAGCTATTGAATATTACCAAAAATATTTAGATAACAAGACTGCTGATCATCAGCTGTATGATCCTTCTTCTCAAACCTTGGAACCACTGTTAGATCAGGTGCAAAGCAGAATTAACCGGTTGAGAGAAGAATTATTTTTTGAAGAATAAAATATGAACGGCGATCCAACATTATACAAAATTCTGGGGGAACTGGATATTTCATTTGAATATCATGAGCATCCTCCGGTAGCAACAATCAATGAAGCCAGAAAATACTGGTATGGAATAAATTCCACCCATTGCAAAAATCTTTTTTTCCGTAACCATAAAGGTAACCGGCATTACCTGGTTATCCTGGAACACTCCAACAGGCTGGCTATCCGTGACCTGGAACAACGGCTCCGGCAGGGCAAACTCAGTCTTGGCTCCGACCAGAGATTAATGAGATATCTGGGGCTTACCCCCGGATCCGTGTCGCCCTTCGGGCTTATCAACGACGGGGAGAACCATGTTCATGTATTCCTGGATGCGACACTCAAAAATGCAGAAAAACTCAGCTTCCATCCTAACATAAATACTGCATCACTGATCATCAATTACAAAGATTTTATAAAATTTCTCGAATGGTCAGGAAATACCTGGGAATTTATTGACCTCGCTGAATAATCATCATCTGCACTTGAAATAAATAACCTCAAATTAATCTTGACTTACATGTTCAATTTTTGTAACTTGTATGTTTTGCATGGAGCATGGAGCATGGAGCATGGAGCATGGAGCATGGAGCATGGAGCATGGAGCATGGAGCATGGAGCATGGATAAATCGGGATTAGTTCAACAATAACATTTCACTTCGTTAACACTTGTGAGATGGTAGCCTCACTGAACAGGGAGCAGAGTACGGCGAAATTTACCATAGATATTCAAAAAAATTCTGAGGGAACAGGTTGGGGCGCAACCATCGGGTAACAAAAAACGTCATTCTTATTATACATAAAATTATTCTGGCATGAAATCTTTAAAGTCTCTTCTATGGATGCTGATGATATTACCTGCATTCTTCATTAGCTCATGTGAAAAACTACCTGAGATTGAACAGTTTGGTTCACTGGAAATAGGGTTAATCCTGGATCAACCGGAAGGAGAGCTAAAAAGTGCTCTGGAAGACAGTATCATCTTCAAAACACACTATGTCGTTGTGAGCATCCTGAATGAACATGGCGAACTGGTCATGGATGGTGAAAGGATTGAATTGTACAACTTCGGCGGATACTGGGTTACAAAGGAAATTAAACTTAAAGTAGGACTTTATGAGCTTATTAAGTTCTTTGTTGTAGACGCAACAGGTAATGTCCGGTTAGCTGCCCCTTTGAAGGATTCCCCTAAGGCTTACCTGGTTAATCATCCCCTCCCATTATCCTTCGGTATCAGAAAGGATCAGGTTACCAAAGTGGTTCCGGAGGTGCTTGCTGTTGTTGAGGACCCACCTGAGGCATTCGGATATGTAACATTCAGTTATTCAGTGGTAAAAACATTGAACTTTTTTATTGCAGTTTATTTAGACGACCCGATAATCATGTCTCCCACCAGGTATACGGATGCTAAACTAACCGTAGTTGTGGACTCATTGTGGATGCATGCATTCAGGCTTGAACCCGTTGTCAACAGGATAACGGTCCGTGATGGTTACAAATGGTACCTGTTAATTGTTGAAAAAGAAGGATTTTTACCGGTCAAACTTGAACTTACAAGAGATGAATTGCTGAAAACAAGTCCTGATAATCCCCTGTTGATCGGACTTCCGGTTGACGACCTTCACCTTCTCGTATTACAACCCGGGCCGGCGGATGGCAAGGATGCCATGATTAGCAGAAGCCTGCCGGAAGAAAACTTCGGGGATTATCCTTTTTTTGAAGCCCTGGCTATCCAACCCTGGAGCAGTGATATCCAGAACCAGCTGACAAGAAGCCTGATTGAG
Organism: Bacteroides sp. SM23_62_1; assembly: GCA_001304505.1. Taxonomy (GTDB): domain Bacteria; phylum Bacteroidota; class Bacteroidia; order Bacteroidales; family SM23-62; genus LJUQ01. The sequence continues at coordinate 2,112 of LJUQ01000189.1, read as the reverse complement.
TGGGACCTGAATAAGCTTCCTAAGAGTGCAACCATCAAAAAGGCTGTTATGACCCTTTTCTATCATGATGAGTACATCCGGGATTCTATCCTGACCGATCCCTCCCTGAACAATCATCCCTGGTGGTGCGATTCCTGCATTATTCCGGAAGAATATCCATGTGCAGTCCTGCAGAGAATCATTTCACCTTGGGAAGAGTATGAAGTTACCTGGGTCAAACAACCTGAAACCACAACTGAAAACCAGGTATTTATACCAATGAAATATTACATACAGGAACTGGCCTCCGCCAATTGCATTGTACCTCCGGTTTCCGAAGTAATCGACGTAACAAGACTGTTGGCAGATATGAAAAGTGCAGGACATAACGGAATGATGCTAAGATTGGTCAGGGAAGAATACCCGCAATGGTTCAGATATGCATCCAGCGACGCTGAACCACCAAAACTCTGGCCAAAACTTGAAATATATTATACTCTTCCAGAATAGCATAAAATAAATTACTTTACTAAAATCCCGGTAATTATCGTATCCGGGATTTTTATTTTCAAAGTACATTATTTAACACGGGAATTATAGTTTGAATTAATTAATTTGCAAAGGAGCTGATTCCATATCTTTTTGTTATGGTTGCTCCTTTTCAAACAGTTACCAGTCTGACACCATTGATGGAAAGAAAGTATTGATTGATCGACCATTCATTGTATATTTAATTTCTCAATCAATTAGAGAAGAATGAATTTAAGACAGGTTTATGTCTTTCAGTATCAGGATACATTTCTCATCTTGGGATCACTCCTTTCAACTAATAGTTTATATACCCTTTCACCATGGATGCACTGTCCTCATGTAAATGCCGGGGGAAAAATATTATAAAATCCATTTTTCTGGCATTTGCTCTGCTCATCACATTAAATACATTCGGGCAGCCACTCAACCAGGCGGGATCTGTTTCACTCTCAACAAACCTCATAAAGGATGTCATGGGCATACCGAACCTCGAGGTCGAATACAACGTTGCACCTTCTTTCTCAATTAAAGTATTTGCTGAAGTCCTGGCTTTTGATTATATATACGACCGGTCAAAACATCCGGATTTCGTGACCAGGATTGGACCCTATTACCACTTCCTGGCTAATAAAAGTGAAAACCAGGATCTTCAACTCGGCACATTTGGAGGATATACCTGGTCAAAAAATACCGATGATCTGAAGGGCATGAATGTGGGATTGGAATTGGGATACAAATACCAGTTCAGTAATTCATTTTATCTTTTCCCGAGAGGATTAATAACATACCCTTTCCAATCAAAAAAACCGTTTCCGGGATTGGAACTGCTTATCGGGAAAGTGATTAATTAGCGAAAATTGCTGAGGCTGAGGAAGAGTTCTGAGTGCTGAGCTATGATTGCTGAGTTCTGCCAGTTTCCAACCTAACCAAAATGATTCTTGCGTACCCTTATCAGACAGATTCTTTGGATAGGATTCTCCTTTTTATATCCCGTATAAATTTCAAACCATGAATAACCCGTTATCAAGTGTGTGGCAGGGAAGCCAATCCTATAATCCCAGAAATAATATCGCAATCCCGCATAAAAAGATTGTGGCACCTGCAATCACATGGGTATATCTCTCAATTTTCCCGAAAGCTACCATCTTGAGCCCATAGGATGCAAGGATAACCAACATAACCATTGTGAGGATGGTGACCAGGGAGAATACCAGTGAGACCTGGATAATACCCCATGTGCTGCTTTTCGCGGCAGGATACATCAGAACCGGAATCAATGGTTCACACGGACCAAGTACAAAAATAGTGAACAATACCCAGGGAGTAATATTGTTACGGTGGATATGATCGTGACTTTCGGTATGGACATGTTCATGAACATGAACGGTCCCATTCAGGTGTGTGTGGTAATGTTTATGAGGTTTGTTAAGAATCGCCCTGCGAACTCCCCAGATCGTATAACCAAGTCCGAATACAAGAAATGCCCATGCTGCCAGATTTCCCCTGAGGGATTCAAACCCCTCCAGCTTTGAAACACCGATCCCGGCAGCTATACCAATGACACCAAGAACAATGGAACTCCCCACATGCCCCAACCCGCAA